>JAPOIQ010000199.1 GCA_029978815.1 bacterium | reverse complement strand
GAGCAACTCAGGGACGCCCGTGAAATACTGCACGTACCCGATGACCGCTTGCATCACAGCGACGGTCAACCATCTGGAAAGTCCCGCTCGCAGAAACTCCCGATCGGGCTGCGACCGGCGACATCTCAGCACAAGCAGCACCGCCACCAGGAGAGTTGCAATCACACTTGCACCATGCACTCGCGCGGCCGATGGGATGTCTACGTTCAGGCGAACCGCATTCTCATCTCCTGCATGAGGCCCGGCCCCGGTCACCACTGTTCCAGTCACCACCGCAACAGTGGTCCCAAGCGCGAGTCCACGGACCAACTGCGAAGTGCTAGATGAAACCACCCGCTCCCGCCGAACATCATCGGGTTCGCTCGATCGACGAACGAGCACTGCGCCGGAGGCAATGAGCGCCATCGACAGCAGTAAGTGGCCTTGAACCGCGTAGGGGTGTAGGTCAACCCAAACGGTCACTGCGCCAAGAAATGCGTTCGCGAATACACCGACCACTAGCGACCACGACCACCACACGAGATCACGTCGTCTCGGGGTTCGCAGATATGAACCAAGAACAGCTACCGCCACCGCAAGCACGACAACGCCGGTGAGCAGTCGATTTACTTGCTCAATCGCTGCGTGAGCTGACGAAACATCGATGAGTTTCTCGCTATTGCAGTTCGGCCAATCATCGCAGCCGAGTCCGCTATTGGTGAGGCGCACTGATGCGCCAGTGATGATGATGCCGATGAGTGCGACCAACGCGAAATACGTCGAGCGCTGATACGTCGACGGGGTCATTCGCATACGACTGATGCTACGACCGCCCCCCTTGGCCGCGCCAAAGAAGGGATGAGAAATGCTAAAGCCGGTCCAACACCAAAAAAGACCTGCTCAGCGGGTTCGCTCGTCTGCAGACAGATGCTCGACATCTGACAGCTTCACCAAACTGAACGAGTGCACGTCTCCAACTTTCATCGACTCGAGCTTCGAAATCGAGGTATGCATCAGCACAAACCGGTCGAATTCCCATGGGGTTGGAACTAAACCCAACATGTGCCCAATAGAGACGGTGTTGGTACCCGCATGGGCAATGAGGAGGATCCGCTTGCCAGGTTCGTCCATTTCCCACACCGGAAGCTCGTCTTCAGTTCGCCGCACGCCTCGCTCGGCAAGAAACATTTCGACACCGAGATGAATGCGATCAACAAAAGATCGAACAGATTCACCGTCAACTAAACCGTTCCAGCGATCGTCGGGAGCTCGTCGCCGCAGTTCGGCATATGCCTTCTCAGCTTTTTCGACCGGCGTTCCAGCCCAGCTTGGGTCACGAATTTCTTCTAGCCACGGGGCGATTACTTCTTCGCGACCGAGCCGCTCGAGTAGCGGAGCAGCTGTTTGGCGGGCACGAATGAGCGGTGACACAAGGATTTCGTCAAACTGCTCATTCTCGAGCGCATCGGCCAGTCGTGTTGCCTGGCGGTGGCCAAGGTCAGTCAACGGAGGGTCAACAACGTTGAGACCGCCTTTGACCCATTCAGGTTGTCCATGTCGAACCAGCACGATCTCCATCGCTATAGACGGTACCGTGCCAGTGTGAAGAGCCCGCAAGGCTGGTATCCAGACCCCCTCGGCAGATATGACCATCGGTGGTTCAACGGAACCGCGTGGACTGCCGATGTGTCGACGAACGGCGCTCGCCATGTCGACCCGCTCGGTCTCGGGTCGCCCACACCCCGGAGACGCCGTAAATGGGTATGGATCGCGCTCGCTGTTGTCATCGTCCTTTCCGTCCCCGGGGTGGCCCTCGGACGAGCAGTCCAAGCATTTGTCAATCCGAACCCATACGAAATTGCTGTCGAGCAATGTGCGACAAGCGGTGGTCTGATCACTGTCTCTGTCGATATCACGAACCGTGGAGACGATGCTGCAAACTTCTCAATCTTCGTAGAAATCTTGGGTGACCCTTTTCAACAAGTGGTGCGAAGTGTCACCCTGACGACGAACGCTGTGCGCCCAGACCGCACAGCTCGAGTGACATCTCAGATTCCATCCTCACAGCGAGATATCGAATGCATCGTCGTCGCAGTGGGAGGCGAACTTCCATTTGGCATTGACCTCGGCCCGATCGAGCCGGTCCGCTCGAAAGCCCCGTAGCGTAGAAGTTGTGGAGAATCCCCCGACCTCCGAAAACCTCCGCCAAGAACCTCGCTCGATGATCATCCGGTCACTTTCGGTTCTTGGATTTACAGCATTCGCAGCCTTTTGGATCTGGGCGCTCTTCTTTGCGTCGAAAGAGGGCATCAACCGGATCGAAGATCAAGCATGGGTTCAGCAGGCCCAAACGATCTGCGAGCAAGCAGCCGATGAACGAACTGCTCTTGCGAACTACACCCGCCTCGATGAGGGCGGAGCAGAACTGATTCTCCAACGCGCTGAAATCGTTGACAAGGCGACCGATTCACTTGCCCGGATGCTCAACTCGCTTGAAGCCTTACCGCTCACAGGCGAAAAGGGACAGGCAATTATTCCGATGTGGATCGATGAGTACCGCACCTATCTTGGCGATCGGCGTAACTACACCGAACAGTTGCGGGCAACCGGTGAGAACCTCCCCTTTTACGAAACCGCGAACAAGATTCCGATCTCCGAACGACTTGCCACATTTGCTGCAGACAACGAAATGCCTGCGTGCAAACCACCGCTCGATCTCGATATCTAAATTGGCCAGTATCAGCCGCTTGCGGAACCACCGTCCTCACGATCTTTCATCAACTTCACTACGCGGGCAGGGGCACCAACCGCAACACTGAATGACGGGATCACTCCCGTGACCACGCTGTTCGCACCGATGACGACGTGCTCGCCAATGTCGGCGCCAGGAAGCACCACCGTTCCGTGGCCTAGCCACGACCCTGACCCGATCCGCACTGGTTTCTCCGGCATCGACTGTTGGGAAATCGGAAGGTCCATGTTCTCGTAACCATGATTTTGGTCAGTGATGTACACATGATGTCCCGTCCAAACATCGTCACCGATGTCGATCGAAAAGTGACCGACAATGCCAGAACCACGTCCGATAAGACAACGGTCACCGATTCGAACCACCGGCTGCGAAAGGCACTCTTGGCCCGGCACCATGCCCGCCGAAAGGGCGACGTGCGGGCCGATCATTGTGTCGGTGCCAATCTCAATAAACTTCTCGTTCATCAGAGAAGTCGGAGGGAAACAAATAATGCTTCCGCTACCGAACGCCGCAAACTTCTTGCCCCGTCGGCTATCTGGACCGACTGCGGCAATTAATGCCAAACGCTCCCAAATTGAGGCCACTGCATCACCGACGCGACTCATCACTCGACCCCGCAACGAACGAGAAACAGCGCCGACCTGACTCCGGACCACCTCCGCACGCTACCTTCGTCTCGATGACGCAGGCTCACGCTTCCACCCCGCTCGGCGATTACTCGGGACTCAACCGCGACGGCGTCGCAGTGTTTAAAGGCATCCGATACGCCGTCGCAGATCGATTCCAGCCATCGGAACTTGACACGACTTCGTGGAGTGGCGTTCGAGATGCAACCGTCTACGGCCCTCAATGTCTCCAGGTGCCAGGAACCATGGAGTTGTTGCTCGGTGAAAGCACCCAGCCAACTGCGGAAGATTGCTTGACCATCAACGTGTTTTCCTCTGACACATCTGCTCGCAAGCCGGTCCTCGTCTGGATACACGGTGGAGCGTTCACGAACGGCGCCGGCTCCATCCCGTGGTACGACGGCAGCAACCTCGTTCGCTCTGGAGACATCGTCGTTGTCACGATCAATTATCGGCTCGG
>JAPOIQ010000155.1 GCA_029978815.1 bacterium | reverse complement strand
CGTTGCGCAGGTGAAGCGATTCTGATGGGTGGCCGAGTTCGTCGACCCGCCATGCCCGCATCGTTGTCATTTCACGCTCCGACGATCATGTCGCGGAGTTTGAACTTCTGGATCTTGCCTGACGGTGTTGTCGGCATTGCCTCAAGCACTTCGAGTCGCTCGGGCAGGTAGTTCTTTGCGACTCGCTCGCTCGTGAGAAACTCGATCATCCCATCGAAGTCGATTGACGTGTCGGGCTTCGTGACGATCACCGCGCATGCACGCTCGCCGAGGCGATCGTCGGGGTACGCAACGATGGCAACCTGCGCAACCGACGGGTGCCGGTATAGCAAGTTCTCGATCTCGACGACAGGAATGTTCTCGCCGCCACGGATGATGACGTCTTTCGAGCGACCGGTGATCCGGATGTACCCCTGGTCGTCGACCCGTGCAAGGTCTCCGGGGTCGAACCAGCCATCGGCATCTGTCGAGTTGAGTTGCGGTCGTTTGAGATAGCCACCAAAGTTCGAACACGAACGGGCAAGCAGCCTGCCGATGTCGCCGGTTGGCAGCGTGTTGCCATCATCATCAGCGATACGAACTTCGACCCCGGGTAGCGGGCAGCCGTCGGTTTCGATGGCTCGTGATGGGTCGTCATCCAGCAGCGTCGTCGTGATCGCACCGTTCTCGCTCATTCCCCATGCCGACACGATGGTCGTACCGAGTGTTGGCTGGGCACGCTCAACGAGAGGGCCAGGAATTGGTGCGCCGGCGCACAAGAACGTCGACAGGCTTGGCACTCCGGTGCCTGAACTGGCCACGGTGTCGGTGAGGTCAGCAAGGAATGGGGTTGATGCCATGGTGAATGTTGCGCCGTAGGTATTGACAATCGAGATTGCGGTTGGTGCATCCCAAACATCGAGGATGACCGCTGGGCATCCGAGAATGACTGGCATCATTAGGCCGTACATGAAACCGGTTTGGTGGGCCATCGGTGATGCCATCAGCACGACATCGCTGCTGTCGAGGTTGAGGCGTTCGGCGTAGGGCAAGATGTTGGAGTACATCGTGTTGGCGCTATGCATCACGCCCTTGGGCTCGCCGGTCGTGCCAGAGGTATAAATGAGCTGGATGACATCATCTGGCCCCGGGCGATTCTCGCTGAGGATTGATTGAGCTTCAGGCTCGTTCTCCCAGGATGGGCCGCTGAGCAGGGCCTCAAAACCGTTCGGGCCATCGTCGCCAACCGCAATGACGTGCTGGAGTGATGGCACCTTCGGCTTGAGTTCTGCGTACATGCCAGCAAAGTCGTGGCCACGGAACGTCGACGGAATGACTGCTGCAACCGCCTCGCCGTGATTCAACATGAACTCGAGCTCACGCTCACGGAAAATGTGCATGAGAGGATTTGTTACGGCGCCAATGCGTGCGCATGCGAGGTGGGTGACGGTGAACTCCCACCAGTTCGGAAGTTGTACCGCAACGACATCAGTGGCACGAATTCCCAATCGGTAAAGACCGATGGCGACGCGGTTCACCATTGCGTTCAACTCGTTGTAGGTGAACGACCGCACCTCGCCGCTGTCGAACTGGGTTGCGGCGAGAGCGAGTGCGTCGCCATGGCTCGCAACTGACGAGTCGAGCGACTCGTTGATAGTGATATCGCGCCAATGCCCAGCCGCGACCATCTTGGGCCGGCGGATTGGCAGGTTGTCGGCGTCAAAGTGCATGTGTTCCCCCTTGTTGCACTCGTTGGCTGTTTCTAGTTTGGTACGTTCTCTCGTCCTGCACGGGTTCGGGCGATGATCGTTTTCATGATTTGGGCTGTGCCGTCACCAATCTGGAAGCCAAGCACGTCGCGCAGACGTTGCTCCATGACACCACGGTCGTACCCGCCGTGACCGAGAACGAGTAGGCACTCGTGAATGACGTCATAGGCCAAGCGTGGTCCCCACCACTTACACATTGCGGCCTCGGCTGAATGGGGGAGACCCCGATCGGCCGCCCAAAGCGATTGGTAACAGAGCAAGCGAGCTGCCTCAACCTGCGTGTCGAACTCTGCGAGGCGATGAGAAATGCCTTGGAACGCCGACAATGGCTGACCAAATGCCTGACGCTCTGTTGCGTATTGCCACGCATCATCAAGGGCCGCACGGGCAACACCGAGCACCTGCAAGCCAATGAGGGCGCGTGAGAAGTCAAAGCCCTGCATGACCTGCACAAATCCGCCGCCCTCGTCGCCGAGGCGGTGTGACTTCGGAATGCGAACGTTGTCGAAGAAAATCGATCCGCGACCAATCGCACGCTGTCCGTGGCAATCAAAACGCGTAGTGGTGATTCCTTCGGTTTGCATCGGCACGAGCACTGCAGTAATTCCGCGTGCTCCCGGCCCACCCGAGCGGCCAAAGACCACAGAAATGTCCGCTTGATCGGCTGCCGAGATCGAGGTCTTCTCGCCGTCAAGCACGTAGTAATCGCCGTCTTCAGTGATGCGAAGGCTGAGCGCCGCAGCATCTGAGCCGCCCTTTGGCTCCGTGAGGCCAAGAGCGGCGATCACGCTGCCGTCAGTGATGCCCTTGAGCCACGGTTCGACAATGTCAGGGTCGCCATGCTCGGCGAGGATCTGGCCGTTCAGCGATCCGAGCAGGTTGATGTACGACAGTGAAAGGTCAGCGGCGCCGATGTATTCGTGAATGACACCTGCAGCAACGCGCGATGCGCCGTTGCCGCCCCAACGCTCTTCAAGCTCAGGGGCGATGAGGCCGAGCGCACCCATCTCTTTGCTGAGCACACGGTCGAGCACTCTGGTTTCGTCACGCTCGGTGAACCCGGGAGCGACTCGCTCTTCAGCAAATTGGCGGGTCATTTCTGCGAGTTCAAGCAACTCGCCATCGACATAAGGATTTGGTCGGACGCTCATGAGCGGAACTCCCGGAATCGTGGTGCGCGTTTCTCATTGAGGGCGTTGACGCCTTCTTTTGACTCCTCGGTGTCGTAGTAGAGCTTCAGCGCGTACATGCCCATTCCGGCAATGCCGGCCTGATGCGCGGTGTCCATGTTGAACGAGCGCTTGGCAATTGCGATAGCGGTCGGGCTGCGCTCACAGATTTCCTCGGCCCACTCAGTAACGGTTGCATCGAGGTCTTCGTTCGGAACACAAATGTTGGCAAGGCCCATCGCTTCCGCCTCTTTGCCGGAATAGCGACGGCAGAGGTACCAGATCTCTCGAGCCTTTTTCTCGCCGACGACGCGTGAGAGGTAGGCGGTGCCAAACCCCGGGTCGACCGAACCCATTTTTGGGCCAACCTGGCCGAAGATTGCTGACTCAGAGCAGATGGTGAAGTCACAGATGGTGGCGAGCACGTTGCCGCCGCCGATGGCGTAGCCCTGTACACGAGCGATGACCGGCACGGGCACGTCGCGAATTGCGGTATGAAGTTCTTCGACCGGTAGGCCAATGGTGCCACGCCCGTCGTACTGGGCGTCGTGAACCGACTGGTCGCCGCCGGTGCAGAACGCCCGGTCGCCGGCGCCAGCAAGCACGATTGCACCGACGTCATTGTTGTAGCCAGCGCTATGGAGCGCGTGAATGAGTTCGTCGCATGTGCGGCCCCGGAAGGCGTTCATGACTTCGGGTCGGTTGATGGTGATGTACGCAACGTGCTTGCGGATCTCAAAGGTGATGTCGGTGTAATCCATGATGCTCCAATGTGTTGAGAGTGATGAGTAGAAACGAAGGAGCTGGTGTCAGCCAGCCATGGTGAGCCCACCAGAGACGCTGATGACCTGACCGGTGACGAATGAAGCGGCGTCGCTCGCAAAGAACATGATTGCTCCAGCGAGATCTTCTGGCTGTCCGAGGCGGCCGAGAGGAATTGAACGGCGGAAGGCCTCACGAAGCTTCTCTGGGTTTGCCGCAGCGTCGGTGACGGTCGCAAGGAGAGCGGTATCGGTTGGCCCTGGGCAGACAACGTTGAACGTGATGTTGTGACGCGAGTGTTCGCGAGCCAAGGTCTTTGACAGGGCGACGAGCCCTGCCTTACATGCGGCATAGACCGCTTCACCCGATGAACCAACACGGGCAGCATCGGACGAGACGTTGATGATGCGTCCGCCGCCGTTTTCGATCATGCCCGGAAGCACTGCGTGGTGCATGTGGAGGGCGCCAATGAGGTTGATGTCGATGAGTCGTGACCAGTCTTCTGGCTGGGTATCAACGAACGGGACGAAGAGGTCCCAGCCGGCGTTGTTGACAAGGGCGTCGATGTTGCCGAGTTCGCTGTTGACGCGGGCGATGCCGGCGTCAACGCTTGAGCGCTCGGTGATGTCACAGCCGATGGCAATGGCGGTACCGCCTGCTTCGGTGATGGCCTGAGCAGTGGAAGTCGCAGCCGCTTCGTCTCGGTCGAGGACAGCTACTTTTGCCCCTTCTGCGGCGAACGACGTACAAACGGCGGTGCCGATGCCTCCACCTCCTCCGGTGACGACGACGGTCCGGTCAGTAAATCGAGTCATGTTG
>JAPOIQ010000041.1 GCA_029978815.1 bacterium | reverse complement strand
TTCACCTCCTGGATTCAGCAAAATGCTCGATATGCCACAATCGTGATTGCGGTCGGTCTCATTGTGCTCGGGGTTGCGATGCTGAGCGGTCGTGGAGGGGGAATCGCACTCCCACGTCTCGACGTCGGAGGACGAGATCGAGGGGTGCGATCAATGTTTCTTTTTGGCGTCGCCTATGCCACGGCATCACTCGGTTGCACGATCGGACTGTTCTTGCCAACGCTCATCGCAGTACGAAGCGATGGCTTCATTGGAGCCATCGGGAATGTTGCCGCGTATGCCGCGGGTATGGGCCTTCTCATCACGGCGTTGACGGTGTCACTCGCAGTAGCCAAGATTGGATTGCTCGGTGTCCTGCGAAGAGGGATGCATCGTGTCGAAAAAATTGCCGGTGGATTCGTTGTGATTTCGGGTCTTTACCTTGCGTACTACTTCTGGGTGGTAGACCTCAACGGTGACAGCGATCCAATAACGGTCGCTGTCGAAAATTTCCAACGACGCGTCATCACAAGCCTGAACAACAACTGGCAGGCGGTTGCGTTCATCCTTGGTGCGGTCGTTATCACATCTGGTATTTACGTACGTGTCGGTCGCGAGGGCCAACACGTAGGTGACCGCGATGTCGAGGTTTGACCTCGCTGGCGATATCACAAGCGAAGTACGGTCAACATATGGCCAGCGAGACTCCCTCACCACAACCACAAGAGCAATCTGAGCGGGTCCGCGCAGCAGATATCCCCTTGCGTCCTGCTGCGACGGTGATGTTGGTGCGAGATGGCGACGATGGTCCTGAGGTGTTCATGCTTCGTCGAACACTTTCGGCGGCATTTGCTGGAGGCCAGTATGTGTTTCCGGGAGGCAAGGTCGACGGCACAGACCACGCCGATGAACTTGAAGCGATTTGCGATGGCCTTGACGATGCCGAAGCCTCGGCTCGCCTTGGACTTAAGAGCGGTGGACTCGCATGGATTGTTGCGGCGATTCGTGAGAGTTTCGAAGAGGCGGGTGTTCTCCTTGCCCGTCGTGCACACGAGTCCGAGATGATCCGCTTTGAAGGCGACATCGTGGGACCGATGAGCGAGGCTCGAGAGGCGATCTACAACGGAACCGAGTCACTGTCTCAACTCTGTGCCCGACATGATCTTCGCCTGGTCACCGATGCAATCGGCTTCGTAAGCCATTGGATTACACCTGTCGGCGAAGGTCGACGTTTCGATACTCGCTTCCTTCTTGCTCGTGCGCCAGAAGTACAAGAACCGTTACATGACGGGGGAGAGACGATTGACAGTCTGTGGGTTCGTCCTCAAGACGCGCTCAAACGCTGGGAGGCGGGCGAACTCCAGATGTTCCCTCCAACGGTTGCAAATCTTGAGTGGTTGAGCCAATTTGGTTCTGCAGACGAGGCCCTTGCGGGAGGGGAGGCGATGGGCATTCCGCAGACGATCCTTCCGCGAATGAAAACTGATGCCGATGGAAATGTCATTGGCATCGCTGTACCGGGCGACGATGATTACGACTCGGTACCGCTACCCGAATTTGTGTTCGCCAGATTCCGCTGATCCTCAGTTGCGAAGGCGTCATCAAACGCAGCGAGAATTTTCGTAGCACATCCATCAAGTTCATCTTCTGAACTCAGTGGTGGAGCGACAGTATCGAGTAGGCGATCGACGATCTCATTCATCGTTTCTGCAGCGGCCCCGAGGCGGCTGAGAATGACTGGCTCGCCGTTGTCGCCGCCAGAAGCAACAGATGTTTCGATCGGAATTGATCCGAGCAGTGGAACGTCAATCGCCTCTGCGAGTGCCTGTCCTCCGCCTTGTCCAAAGACTGGATGAAAGTCACCGTGCTCACAGATGAAGCCGCTCATGTTTTCGATTACTCCGAGCACGGGAAGGAACGATCGCTGCGCCATGTCGGCTGCACGTTGTGCGACACGTTGGGCAGCAGTTGCGGGGGTGGTGACGACGAGTAGCGACGTTCGAGGGAGTAAGCGCGCAAGCCCCATTTGTACGTCCCCGGTGCCGGGCGGCATATCGATGAGGAGATAGTCAAGGTCTCCCCAGGCAACATCGCGAAGAAATTGTTCAACGGCTTTTGTGAGCATCAAACCGCGCCACATGAGAGCAGTTGACTCTTCAACAAGAAATCCAGTTGAAACAACTTCAAGTACTCCGTCGCCGATCACGCGGCGATTCGGGATGATCCGAGGCCGCCCATCAACCTCGGTTGCCTCAAGGCGATCACTCATACCGAGCAGGCGCGGGACCGAGAAGCCCCAGATATCAGCGTCGAGAACCCCTACGGTGAAACCACGATCCGCAAGCCCAGCAGCGAGATTGACCGTGACTGAACTCTTGCCTACACCGCCCTTTCCACTCGAGATCGCGAGCACTTGGCAACGCTGACCGATTGCCGTTTCTGGTGCTCTGTCTCGCGCAGCTGCCCGTGCGGTCGACATTGCTGCTGAGCGTTCGTCTGAGTTCATCTCAGACCACTCGAGTTTGACTTTGGTGACCCCGGGATGAACCATCAGGCGCTGCTCGACCATTTTCTTGATTTCTGCGCGCATCGGGCATCCAGAAATGGTGAGGCGAACTTCGACCACAACCTGTCCCTCGGTAGACACCTCTGTCCGAGGAATCATTCCGAGCGAAACAACGTCACTGCCCAATTCTGGGTCGATGACCGTCGACAGAACTTCGGTGACTTCTTCAACCGTTGGCGGAGCCGCACGTTCTGAGGACATAAGGTCAGATTAGCCATGAGTGGCCTGCGGGTCACCTTGACAGATACAATTTCGGAAGGCTCAGGAGGTTCTTATGATCACACTTACCGATACAGCAGCATCAAAGGTTCGCGATCTTCTCGATAGCGAAGGGGCAGACGAACTTGCTCTTCGTGTTGCCGTGCGTCCTGGTGGATGCAGTGGATTCTCTTATGAGATGTTTTTCGATGGTGATATTGCATCAGACGACGAGCAGGCAACCTTTGGTCATGACCTTCGCGAGGTGAAGGTTGTCGTTGACCCCGCATCAGCACAACTTCTGGTTGGTGCAACTCTTGATTACAAAGATGGGCTTGACCAGTCAGGGTTCGCAATTACGAATCCAAACGCGAGCCGCACCTGCGGCTGCGGGCAGAGTTTCTCCTGACACCAGCACCCTCTCGCCAAAAAACCATTGCACTCGCCGCAGTGGTCGGAGTCGTCCTGTTTATTGCGGGAGCCCCACTCTTTCTCTCGTCGATAGAACGAGATCTCGAAACCCGAACGCTTGATCGAGCTGCAGCGGTTGAGCCGTTGGTCAACGGCGTGCGTTTCTCTGGTCAAGATGGAACGGTGTTTTGCACTTCTCCTGTCGAATTCCCCGCTCAACTCGTTGCGAACCTCGTTGAGGTTCGGGGTGTCCACTCGATCACAGCTGACCGTACCTGCCGGGTATTGCGCGCACCAACTGTCGACGGATCGAGCACCGCTGCGAGTCCGACCACAACAACTGTCGACATCGGCCCGACCAGCACATCAGGGTCGTCGTCAAACGAGACAACGACGACCGAGTCACTCCCCGTCAGCGACGATGAGTTACTCATTTCAGTTCTCGAGAGCGATCCTGAACTTACGACGATGTCCCGGCTCGTGCTTGCGGCAGGGATTGAAAGTCGACTCAGCGATGTCTCGGTCGTCTTGGCACCGGTCGACGGGGCGTTTGATCAGTTGGGTGCCGACCTGTTGGCCGAAATCGAAAGCACCGTGTCCTCGATCGTTGCACTCGTCGATATCCACATGCTCGAATCGGCGAATTCAACTCGAGTGTCGTTAGTGAATGGAGTGACGACCATCGATGGCTATTCACAGGTAATCGAGATCTTGGAGGTCGGTGGGCGAGAAATATGGCTGGTCGATACCGTCCTGCGGGCTGACGGGACCGGTGTGCTTCCGCTTCTTCAAGTTGATCTCACGAATCGAAATATTGAAGTCTCCGGGTCGAGTGTGAGCACTGAGGTGCTCGAGTTCATCACCGATGCGGCCGAAGGTTCTGACCGAACGCTTGAACGCATGTTCGGCGAAGTGATCGATGAAGACGCTCCTGATCTTGTTGCAGATGTCATTTCGTTAGGCGGTATCGAGCGGCTGATCAGAGCGATGCTTGCCACCCTAGAGACCGGCGTTCTCAACATCTCAGAATCTGGCGCAAGCTTGACCGGCACCTATCTCGACGAAACTCGGGCAGCATCGATGGAAGCTGTTGCTCGATCGGTCGGGGCAGCGGTACTGCTCGCACCTCCGGCGCCGGTGAGCCCAAGCGAAGTGGACGCATTGAATGACAAAATCTCTGAGACACTCGCCGGTTCCCCCGTGAACTTCATTTCTGGTCGAGCCGAGTTTGTGTTTGGAAGTGACCGTGTGCTCGCCGATATTGCCAAACTCATCGTGGAGGCACCTGGCGTTGAAGTCACGGTAAGAGGGCACACCGATAGCGATGGGGTTCCTGCCTCAAACCTTCAACTCAGCGCCGACCGGGCAGCAGCGGTAGCAGCGGCCCTGATCGCACAAGGAGTTGATGAAACGGTCGTGCGTTCTGAAGGAGTTGGTTCTGCAGAACCAATCATCGTTGAGGGAGTTGAAGACAAAGTTCTCAGTCGACGCGTGGAAATTCTCGTGTCGATATCGTGAGAGGCATTGTGGTCGCACTGCCGTTTGTAAAGATGATGAACCGATGCCATATACGTTGACCATTGGGTTTATCTGGTTCGCCCTTGCAGCGATGATTGGGCTTGTGCTGGGGTGGGTGTTGAGAAGTGCTCCGGCGAGTCGTCAGGTATCTCGTGCCCGCAAGCAGGTCCAGCACGAACTTGAGGCAGAGATCGCCGATCTTCGCGAGCGAGCAATGACGCTAGGAAAAGCAGCCGAAGAACGTGATCGACTTCAGGCTGAACTCGAATTGATGAAAGAGCGGAATGTTGCCGCTCCTTCTGAAATAAAGAGTGATGATGAGTTAGTCATTGGCACGCCGCAACCTGTCGAAGTTGTGTTGCAGGAGGAAGGCGATGAACGGTCTGATGTGAGCGCAGTTGAAGAGCACGACAGAGGGGTGTCGCAAACACTGCCGGATGTCGAACTGGGGTCAGCGGTGCTCGGCCGCCGAATCGCTCAAGACGATCTCAAAGCAGTGGTTGGAATTGGACCTGCAATTGAGCGTCTCTGTCATGGAGTAGGAATCCGAACCTGGTGGGATCTTGCTCGTGCTGAGCAAGAAACTCTCCGGTCGATGCTGTCTGATGCCGGCCCTCGTTTTGGTCGTCATGACCCTGCAACGTGGTCTGAGCAGGCCAAACGTTTTGCTGAGGGGCGTTGGGAGGAAGCACGCTCTTTTGAGGACGCACAAGCGGCCGAACGAACCCGGTAAGTAGGGCCGACTCATGGCACTCTAAAGTGTCCCCATGGCTACTCCGATCGGACCATATTCACCATCTGTTCGCGCCGGCGACTTCGTTATTGTGTCAGGCCAACTCGGTGTCGCGGACGGCGCCCTGCTTGAGGGCGTGACTGCTCAAACCACCCAGTCAGTAGCGAATCTTTCAGAGCGACTTGCTGAGCATGGCGCGACCCTCGCTGACGTATCAAAAACGATGTGTTTCCTCACAGATATGTCGACATTCGCTGAATTTAATGACGCATATGTGGCTGCGTTCGGTGATCATCGACCCGCACGGTCGACCATCGGTGTGGCAGCGCTGCCATTAAATGGTTCAGTTGAAATTGAAGCGTGGGCGTACGTCCCGGAAAAGTAGCAACCTCGTGGTCGAGGCTGGCCTTTCTGGATGATCGAACTACACTGAGCGCATGCCTGGTGCAATTGCGATCGTTGTCATACTTGCGCTCTTTCCTGTGATCATCGGAATTAGTGGCGGCATAGCGAGCGCAATCATTGGCGCTGTATTGCAGCGTGACGGTGAGCGCCGCTTCGAAGGCAGCGAACTCCTTGAGATCGACGACTGATCGGGTCATGACCGTCGGGTCTCAAAACCTGATGAGGACAGGTTGGTTGTTTCGCGCTGGTTAGCGTTTCTTCATGGCTGATCTCGTCGTCACAAATGCTCGGCTCGTCGCAACGATGGACGATCAGCGTCGTGAACTTCCTGGCGGCTGGGTCTCGGTCGTTGATGGAAGAATTCACGGCATCGGCACACAAGACCCGCCGGTTGCAGAACAGGTCATTGATGCTTCTGGGTGCCTCGTTACTCCAGGTCTCATCAATACACATCATCACCTCTACCAGAATTTGACGCGGGCGTACCAGGGGATGACGGACAAGCCGCTCTTCGGATGGTTGCAGTCGTTGTATCCGCTATGGAAGTCAATCGATGAGGAGGCAATCTACGTTTCAGCATGGGTGGGACTCGCTGAGTTAGCGCTTTCGGGGTGCACCACCTCAACGGACCACTTGTACGTGCACCCACGTTCATCAGGAGATCTTCTCGCAGCAGAGATCACTGCTGCGCGCGATATCGGCGTTCGCTTCCATCCAACTCGCGGCTCGATGTCACTTTCTGAAAAAGACGGAGGGTTACCGCCAGACGATGTTGTTGAAGATGATGACGACATCCTCGCGGCATGCGAAGAAGCGGTGCATCGGCACCACGACGATTCATGGGGGTCGATGACACAGATCGCCCTCGCACCGTGCTCGCCGTTCAGCGTGACCGAACAACTCCTTGTTCGTACCGCAGAACTTGCCGAGCGCCTGAATGTACGACTTCACACGCACTTCGCAGAAAACTCAGAGGACGATGACTACAGCCTCGCCACCTTTGGTTGTCGCCCTACTGAATACCTAGAACGAACTGGTTGGGCGAGTCCGCGAAGCTGGGTTGCCCATTGCGTGATGCCCAACGATGACGAGATCAGCCGGTTAGGAGCCGCTGGGGTTGGCGTCGCACATTGCCCAAGCTCAAACCTCATCTTGTCCTCAGGAATTGCCCCTGCCGGTTCGCTACGAGCAGCGGGATGCCCGGTTGGGCTTGGCGTTGACGGGTCCTCCTCAGCAGATTCTGCATCGATGTGGTTAGAGGCTCGTCAGGCATTGCTACTTGCGAAATTGCGGGATGGCGCTGATGCAATGACTTCTCGTCAAGTTCTTGAGATGGCAACACGTGGTGGGGCAGCATGTCTCGGCCGAACCGCTGAGTTGGGAACATTGACCATCGGTGCTGCCGCCGATATTGCGGTATGGGATCAGAACGGAATTGCATTTGCCGGAGCGGTTTCTGATCCGGTTGAGGCATGGTTGCGGTGCGGCCCAACCGGGGCACGCGACACGATCATCAACGGGAAAGCCGTTGTGCGTGGAGGCCAGCTCGTCTCTGGAGCAACCGGTGAGATGTTGGCCGCGCACAGCGCTGCGTCACGACGGATTCAGCGAATTCTGGACTAAATCAGGCCTTCCAACGTGACCGTCCAAATCGGTAACCAACCGATCGAACGGTCTGAATGAGATCAGCGTGTTCTTCGCCAAGTTTTGCCCTTAGGCGACGAACATGTACATCAACTGTCCTTGCGCCACCGTAATAGTCGTATCCCCAGACACGACTGAGCAACATTTCTCGTGAGAACACCTTCCCAGGGTTTTGCGCAAGAAACTTCAACAACTCGTACTCCATGTAGGTGAGGTCGAGCGGTTGATCTGAGACCGATGCCTGGTACGTCTCGAGATTGAGTGCGAGGTTCTCGTACATCACGACCTCTGAGCGAGTCGCTACAGGGCCGACCGATGCGAGGAGATGGTCGAGTCGTGCCTCGAGTTCAGAGGGATGGAATGGCGTGAGGCAGAAATCATCAAAGAGCTCGTC
>JAPOIQ010000185.1 GCA_029978815.1 bacterium | reverse complement strand
CCATGTCGGCAGTGGTCATCATCGGGGAATGACGCTTGTTGGGGTCATGCGCGTCTGGGACGAGGTCAGCAGCAGCTGGATCAGTTGGCTTCCACTGCTGGGCGCCGGCTGGGCTGCGGGTGAGCTCCCACTCGTATCCGAACAACATGTCGAAGTAGGAGTTGTCCCACTGTGTCGGGGTTGGGGTCCATGCGCCTTCGATGCCACTTGTGGTGGTATCGCCACCGACACCTGTGCCGTGGGCGTTCTTCCAGCCGGTTCCCTGTTGCTCGATTGGAGCACCTTCTGGCTCTGGGCCGACAAGGCTGGGGTCTCCCGCTCCGTGTGCCTTACCAAAGGTGTGGCCACCTGCGGCGAGAGCAACGGTTTCCTCGTCGTTCATTGCCATGCGTCGGAAGGTTTCGCGGATGTCTGCACCTGACGCAATTGGGTCTGGATTGCCGTTGGGGCCTTCAGGGTTGACGTAGATGAGTCCCATCTGAACCGCACCAAGTGGGTTTGCCAATTCGCGGTCACCTGAGTAGCGCTTGTCGGCGAGCCACTCGGTTTCTGGACCCCAGTAGATGTCATCTTCTGGTGCGTAGATGTCTTCACGGCCGCCTGCGAAGCCAAAGGTCTTGAAGCCCATTGATTCAAGCGCAACGTTGCCGGCGAGAATCATGAGGTCGGCCCAAGAGATCTTGCGGCCGTACTTCTGCTTAATGGGAAGCAGGAGCATGCGGGCCTTGTCGAGGTTGCCGTTGTCAGGCCAGCTGTTGAGTGGGGCAAACCTATGGTTGCCGGTGCCGGCTCCGCCGCGACCGTCTTCGATGCGGTAGGTGCCGGCTGCATGCCAAGCCATACGGATCATGAGACCGCCGTAATGGCCGTAGTCGGCAGGCCACCACTCTTGAGAGTCGGTCATCATTGCTTCGAGGTCGGCCTTGACTGCGGCGAGGTCGAGCGATGCGAACTCCTCGGCGTAATCAAAATCGTCGTCCATCGGGTTCGATGCTGGGTGACCCTGATGGAGGATTCCAAGGTTGAGCTGTTCTGGCCACCAGTGCTGGTTAGCGGCAGTCGTCGTCGGAGGGTTCACACCGTGGACGACGGGGCATTGGTCAGACATCATGTCTCCTTATTTGTTTTGGTTATTCGTTGGTTTGTCGAGGTTGCTGGAGGGAGAAGCGCATTTGGCGCATACCCCATGAAACACCACCGATGTTGACGATGGTGAGAAGTCATTCGGTTGGCTGATCGAGACGACATCGAGGTGATCGATACTGACGTCGGCGATTGTTCCGCATTCGTTGCATACGGCGTGGTGGTGGTCGGTCAGGTTGGGGTCGAAGCGAACCGCTCCGCCATCGAATGTCACCTGGCCGAGCTCACCCATCTCTGTGAGATCGGTGAGTGTTTGGTACACCGTCCGCAGCGAGATTCCTGGCATGAGCGCAGAGGCCGAAGTGAACAGCGCATCTGCAGTCGGATGCTCCGCATTTTCGTGCAGTAACGAGAAGAGCAGTTGCCGCTGTGGGGTGATTTTTAATCCCTCGGAGCGGAAACGCTCGACAAGCTGTTCAGGGCTGCGCACATTCTCATTGTGCATCGAAGGGGACCTAATCTGCAAATCATGCGAACAAACAATGACTGAATGTTTGCACCTTTGTTGAGAACCCAACGAAATGGTGTTGCTATCCGACGCCGCCAGGTTGCCAGAGTGTCGCTCGGTAGCCCTCTTCAAGTGAGGAGGCAACGACATCAACGTCATCATCTGCCCCGAGGTGGGCGGCCAGAAGTTCGGCGCCACTCGGTCGCTCGCTTTCATTCGGCCAAGTTGTGGAATCCCAAACATGAGATCGCCGCATCGCTTTGCCGCAATGCATGAAGCAGGTCGTCACCTCGATAACGATTGCGAGGTTAGGTACTCGCTCGCCATCGGTGCACAGGCTTCGGATGTTGTCGTCCGTCGTGATTGATGCGGTGCCGTTCACTCGCATTGTCTCTTCAAGCCCCGGGATCATGAACAACATTGCGATCGACGCATGGTCAAGGAGATTTCGGTACGAGTCGATGCGGTTGTTGCCAGAGAGATCACCGAACGCGATGCGCCGCTTGTCAATCACTTTGACGAAGCCGGCGGTGCCTCCCCGGGGTGAGATGTCGACTCGCTCTCCATTACTCGTTGCGAGAATGAAGAGAGGAGAGTTTGCAATCATTCGGGCGGCAGCGTCGTCAATGTGGTCGATCTCTTTGTCGAGTGCTCTCTGTGAAGGTGAACGAAAGAGTGATCGCAGTGCGGCCGCATCATCGATGCACGAGTGAAGATCCATGTCGCAACCCTAGAGCGCGCGTGCTTGTGCGGCGAGCGAGTCGCTTCGGTCAGCGTTGCGCACTAGTTACGCGGTAGGTCGCGGAACGGCACTTCGCGGTCAATTGACGGTTCTCGGGGGAGTCCGAGTGCTCGTTCGCCGAGGGTGTTTCTCTGAATTTCGTCTGTTCCGCCACCAAGTGACATGCCTCGACAATTCAGCACGTGGTACGCCCAATAGTCGGCATCGATGTCGTCGGCTTCCCATGCGCCTGCGAGTGGACCGCCGATGAGATGGGCGACTTGAGCGGCGAGGCGACCTTGTCGTGTTCGCCACAATTTTCCAATCGAGGGATGAAGATCCCGCTCGCCATTCCACTCAATGAGTTTTTCTCCGATGTAGACCTGAGCGAGCTGATCACGAATCACAGCGTCACGTGTGCGGCCGAGCTGCTCAGCACGTTCGCAGAGTTGACTATGTCGAAGTGGCTGACGGCCTGTCTTTGAACGGCCTGTGGCCGGAGTGAACGACCTGCCGAGTGAGTTGCGTTCGTGGGCCAGCAGTCGGACGGCGAGGGACCATCCGTTATTCAGTTCGCCGACCATGTTGTCTGCGGGGACGCGGGCTTCGTCAAGAAAGACCTCATTGAATTCGGCAACGCCGGTCATCTGCACGAGAGGCCGAACGGTCACGCCGGGTTGGTTCATGTCGATGACGAACATGGTGATTCCACTGTGTTTTGTGCGTTCTGGAGCAGTTCGGGCGATGATGATGCCGAGATCGGCATGTTGCGCTCCTGACGTCCACACCTTCTGGCCGGTGACGACCCACTCGTCACCGTCGCGTTCGGCTTTTGTGGTGAGGCCTGCAAGGTCTGAGCCTGCACCTGGTTCGGAATACAACTGGCACCAGATGACCTCGCCACGAAGGGAGGGTGGTACGACACGTCGTTGCAGTTCGTCCGATCCGAACTCGATGATGGTTGGTATTGCCATGTTGAGACCAATCCCGAAGATGCTCTCCTCTGGGGGAATCCGGTCTGCGAGCGCCGACTGAATTGAGGCTGCAGTGGCTGCGTCGAGGCCGATGCCACCGAGTTCGCGCGGAACATCAAGCCCGGCGAGGCCGGCTTCGCTCAGCGCTCTCCGGTAGGCGCGAGCAGCACCGATGGTGCGCCCCGCGGTGCCTGCTGATTGCCCGAAGTGTTCGCGGTAAAACGCGTCGAACCGCTCGACATACTCCGACACCACCGCACTCATCCCAAACCTGCCCCACCAGTCACAAAGACTGATCGTATGCGCTCGAAGCGCGCCATCGAGAGGGTGAGTGCAGCGGTTGAGCGTTGGAGTATGTGCGAGGAACCACCTGAGTGGTGTGCTTTCCGGGCGACCCGGCGGCTGGTAACTGTTTATGCGCCGGGTGGAAACTCATATTCGACCTCATCGAATGAGTTGATCCCTGAGAACACATAGAGCAGTCGCAGGGGTTCAGTTGAACTCCCGTTGAGTGCGATGTGTTCGATCCCGCCCGGAATATGTACAACTTCGTTGGGGTACATCAATCGTGCTGGTTCGTCGTTGATGTGCATCTCTGCCACTCCAGAGAGTATGACGTAGGTCTCCGCTTGAGGGTGAAGGTGCCCACGAGTTGGTCGATGAGCATCAACAGGGATTTCTGCGATACCCATCACCGTTCCGACGTCGGTTCCATTGCCGAGCAACGTCCACCAGTTCACGACGGTATTG
>JAPOIQ010000300.1 GCA_029978815.1 bacterium | reverse complement strand
CGACGCAGAATTGCTGATGCCTGACCGGCGCCCATTACTGCGAGTTCGGCCCAAGGCCAAGCAAGGCACACATCGTTGCCCATCTTTTTTGAGTCCATGACGATGTAGGCCCCGCCGTAACTCTTGCGAAGAATGACGCAAATTCTTGGAACTGTTGCCTGTCCATAGGCGTACACCAATTGGGCGCCGTGTCGGATCATGCCGCGCCATTCAAGATCTTTGCCTGGGTAAAAACCGGGGGTGTCGACGAGTGTGATGAGTGGGATATTGAAGGCGTCACAGAAATTCACAAAGCGTGCGGCCTTTTGTGATGCAGGAATGTCGAGCGTTCCTGCGAGTGCCATTGGTTGGTTGGCGACAATTCCGACCGGACGCCCGTCCACTGAAGCGAGAGCGGTCACAATGTTGAGGGCCCATTGTGAGCGAACCTCAGTGAATTCTCCATCGTCAACAATCGACTCAATAACCGACCGCACGTCGTAACTGCCGGTGGCTGTCTCTGGAATGTAGCCGCCTGCTTCAGGCGTGAGTCGCTGTGCGGGGTCCGAACTTGGTAGGCGAGGAGACTCTGCATCAACGTGGTCGGGAAGGTACGTCAAAATTTCACAGATGACGTCTCGGCCCTCGTCACGACTCTCAACGACCGCCGTGGCGAGTCCGGCCGACCGTTGCATGGTTGATGCACTTCCAAGTTCATCCTTCGTGATGTCAACACCAGTGAATTGGCGAATCATCAATGGCCCGTTGACGAAGGCGTAAGAGGTTGCGGTCATGACGACGAAATCGACAAGGCCGAGAAGCAGAGCGGGCCCAGAAACCGCAGGGCCATCAACGATCGCAAAGGTGGGTACACGTCCTGAACATTTGGTCAAGAGCCGAGCGGCAACGCCCCACCCGTGCAGAGGCGCAACGCCTTCAGCAATATCGGCTCCGGAACTGTTGACAACGATAACGACGGGGATGAGTTCCTCTAATGCGGTGCGAAGACCCTCGGTAATGATCGCGGTCATTTGTGAGGAGAGCGGGTGGGCCACTTCACTTGGCTGGAATTCGATCCACATGACCTTTCGGTTGTCGAGTCGGATGACGCGAGCGGTGACAGGAGCAGGAATTCCCGTCGCGATGCCAACCTCGTCAAGTGTCATGGGTAAGAGACTAGACGTTGAGTCGCTCGTGATACCGCTTGCCAAGACGTGGTCGGGGCCCTAATCGATGCTTCGGTGAAGGCCCTGATCTTCGCGAATCCGCTCCCCGATGACATCGGTCATGACGTCATGCACGGCTCTTGTCGCACCTGACGGGTTTGGTCGTTGTCTCCGAACCCACGCGACCCGTCGTCGGGGGAGACCGTTGACGTGAACCATTGCGGCGTCGGCGAGTTCTGTCTCTGAGAGCGCAGTTGCTGGCACGATCGTGGCGCCGTGGCCGTCGACAGCGAGGGCGGCGAGGAGGCGCATACTGTCGACCTCTGCGAGCGAGTTGAGGGCTACTCCTCGCTCGAGCGATGCTCGTTCGAGAATTCTCCGGAGACCGGCTCCGGCCGGTGGCAGTAGGAGAGGAATGCCGTCAAGGTCGGTGATGTCGACTGCTTCCCGATTTGCCAGAGGGTGATCCTTTGGTGCGAGCAACAAGAGTTCCTCGTCGAAGAGTGGTTCGACGACAAGGTCGGGGTCATCAATCGGCAGGTGCAGGATTGCGGCATTGAGCAGCCCAGAGACCACGTTTGGTACAAGGGCTGAAGAACTTCCCTCAGTGACGACGGTGTGAACTCGTGGGTGCGATTCAGACATTTGCCGAAGCATTGGGGGTATCGCCCACCTGGCGATCGTTCCGATCACTCCGAGACGGACGTCACCGCTCACGTCGTGGTCATTTGATTCCATGTCTGAGCGGATGTCATCCATTTCATGCATGATTCGCCGTGCTCGTTCGAGTACGCGGTGCCCGTCATCGGTCATGCGTCCTGTCTGGCGATCGATGAGAGTGGATCCAAGTTCTTTTTCGAGCCGACCGATGTGAGCGGAGACATTTGATTGCACGGTGTACAGCGCCCGAGCAGCTGCCGAGAAACTGCCGTGATCTGCTATCGCAATGAGTGTTGCAAGTTGCCGAAGATCCATCTCTAAAAATGATACGGGATATCTCTGATATATGCTTGCAAGATGCACAAAAACACGTGCATACTTTCACAAGCAAATATCGATGCGGCTCACCCCCCAAGAACCGCTCGAGGAACCCGTTAGGGATTCCAGGTTGAGACGCCCCGGCCCCCCATCGGGGCGTTTCCCGTTTTCATCGTTCAAACAGGTTGTCAATCAGATGAAGTAAGACGCCGAGGCGGCGTTCTGCGTCGCGCAGTCTCGATCATTCGGCACTCAAAATCTGCCGCATGAATGGGCGGCACCGTTCAGCGTAGCACGAACGAAGACCAATTGGCTTAGCGTTGTTACGACTCGGCAGCGACCTTGGCGCGCACAATGTTGAGCGCTGAACCTGCAATGAACCATTCGACCT
>JAPOIQ010000126.1 GCA_029978815.1 bacterium | reverse complement strand
CTTCACCGTCGGTGGCTAGCGCACTGATTGAAACCAATGCCGATCAGGTCGTTACCGACAGCGAGTTATCCGTGTCGACAATGCTCGGCTTCGCCAACATCCTGCGAGAAGTTGACACCTCGAATGCGCGTTCCTATCAAATCGACGCGGCTGGGCGGATCGTAAGCGGACAGTCAGTTCTCATCCCCACATTGCAAAACAGTGCAATGCGGTCAATCCTCGACATTTTCCAAGGCGACTCCCCCATAGAAGGAACACCGATCACGCTCAGCGACGTCACAACTACCGTGGAATCGAATAACGAGGACGGTCAAGAAGATCTTGGAGGCGCAGCGGGCGAATCAACCCCGTTGATTGCAGGGTTGGCTCAGCAGGACACTCCCGACGACAACACATTGGGATGGGTCCCCGAGGCCTCTGTCATCTGCGACTGAGCAACTCATCAAGTGCTCGTGCGACGTCACGTGGTCCATCGACCGTGATCAACGCAGCGCCGGCCAAATCGGCGAATGACTGAGCATCATCTGCATCGTCGGCTGGGGCGACGATGACAAGTTCGTCAAGCGACAGCGCCAGTTGCACCGCATCATCAATCGATCGATCGCGGCAATCCGAGAGCAACACTGTGAGATGACGTCCACATCGAGAGTGTTCGTGCTCGGTGATTGCGGCAGAAAGACCCTTCGAAATACACGTCGTTCCGTGACCCTTCAAAGAGAGGACGGCGTCGACCACACCATCGACTGACTGATGTGCAGAGGTCGACATCGACCGAACGACCTCTACATCTCCCGCAAAGGCAACAATTGCGTGTGACAAAGGTGCCCGAAGAGCAACTGCAGCCGATGCAAGCGAGGCGGACGCCAGTGCTTCGCCTTTCATTGAGCCCGACCGATCGATTACCAAACACACTGCAGTGTCAGGACGCTCCCAATCGATCACGCGCAATTGGTCGGCATCGACAAGCGAACCACCAGACTCTGCAAGCGATTCAACGGCAGCATCAATATCAAGGTCTCCAGCATCACGCAATGGCAACGACCGCAAGCGGCTAACTTTGCCGCGAACCGCCCGACCACGACGTGCAATGTCGATCACGATGCGCTCAGCGAGTCGTCGAGCTTTTGCGCGAAGTTCAACATCAACCGCATCACCCAGGGTGATGAGTAACGACATTGCCTCATCAGGGTTATCAGCAAGCAGGCGGTCCATCGCCAGCTCATCAAGTTCGCCGACTTCCGGAGAGAGCTCGTTGAAGTGCTCAACAGATGCCATCTGCTGGCGAGAGACCATTGTGCGTGGCGCTGCTCCCCCACTCGCAGATGAAGGCGGTGGACTTATGTCGCCCGACTCATTGGGGTCGGGCTCTCCACTTTTCCCTCAGATCGTTCATGCTCCCCTGCGTCAGAGCGACCAAACACCGAGCGCCAAAGTTCTGTCACGATCTCTTCGGCACTTCGAGACACTCCTTCGCGAACTCGTACTCGACCCGATAGTGCGACGAGTGCTGCGTCGAGGGTGACCGTGTCGTCGTCTGCGGGAAGTCCCCGGATCTCACCCAATTTGCAGCTCACGAGGCAAAGATCGATTGCGCCCCGCACCGACGATCCAGTTCGAAGGTCAGGATGCGTTCGAGTCGCCCGAACGAGTTCCACCGCTGCGAATCCGAGTTGCGAGGCTGGATCATGATGTTGAGCAGCGACGATTGATCGCTCATCTTCTGCAGACTGGTAGTCCATTGCCACTCGGCAGACTCGGTCATATACCGCTCCAGCGATACGTGCCGTTCCAACCGCATCGAACGGGTTCATTGCGGCGACAAGTCTGAACCCAGGTTCGGCGGCAACACGTCCCAGGCGCGGAACATGAACTTCGCGTTCGCTCATCACCGTCACCAGCGCATTAAGCGTTTCTTCAGGAACGCGATTGATTTCTTCGACGTAAAGCAATGACCCTTGCCGCAGGGCGCGAACAAGCGGGCCGTCAACGAAAATGTCAGGCGAGTATCCCTCAGCGAGCACCAAGGCTGGGTCAAAGTGGCCAATCAGGCGTGCGGGAGTGAGCTCTGCTGTCCCCTCTACAAATTCGAAACCGAGTCCGATCGCGTTTGCGACTCCTCGCAGGAGTGTCGATTTTCCGGTCCCGGGTGGACCCTCCAACAACACGTGGCGATCAGCCGAAAGTGCGGCAACGACAAGTTCGGATTCACGGCGACGACCAACCACCTCAGACACGAGCTGGTCGACCACTAGCCGAGAGTTCACCATGTCACAGGTCGAATGTCAGTCGAAGATGATGACGCCACGAATGTTCTCACCGTTGCGCATCGCTTCATAACCTTCGTTGATCTGGTCAAGGGTGTAGGTCTGAGTGACGAGCTCATCCAGTTTCAACTGGCCTTGGGTGTAGAGCTCCATGAGCTTTGGAATGTCGGTCCTGATATTCGCTGAACCGAACAGTGAGCCAACAATCTCTTTCTCAAAGAGCGTGAGGAACGCACCTGGAATCGAAATCGACTGCTCGTGGGTCGGGTGAATGTTGGTAACAACTGTTCGCGACTTCTTTGCGCTGAGCCAAAACGCCTCACCAAGAACGCTTCCGTCGCCAACACCCATCGTCATGATGACTTTGTCGAAACCACGACCCCAAGTTGACTCGCCGAGGTTCTCGAGCGCTTCTGCAACCGATGCGTAGGTATGGGTGGCACCGAACTCCATCGCCATTTCACGCTTGAACTCAACCGGGTCGATCGCCGTGATCGAACGGGCACCTGCAAGCTTCGCTCCCTGAATGGCATTTGAGCCGATGCCGCCACAGCCAACGACTGCAACAAAATCGCCGGGCTTGACATCTGCTGCATACACCGCTGAACCCCAGCCAGTAACTACACCGCATCCGAGAAGACATGCCTTGTCGAGCGGCCAGTCTTTCTCAATCTTCACGCAACTTGCCTCGTTGACCACGGTGTGCTCAGCAAATGTTCCGAGCAAACACATCAACGTGAGGTCTTGTCCGTCGAGCGTGTGGTGACGAGCGGTTCCGTCAGAGATCTGCATTCCTTTTGCGAACTCAGTTCCACCGACATCACAGAGGTTCGAATGCCCCTGAGAACATGGGCCACAACGTCCGCATGCCGGGATAAACCCGAACACGACATGGTCACCAGGTTCGAGCCACGAGACTCCTTCACCGACTTCAACAACTACACCGGCACCTTCGTGGCCACCAATGATTGGCATTCCTGCCGTAGCACCCGCAAGATCTCCAGTGACAAGGTGCTCATCGGAATGGCACATTCCTGAAGCGGCAAGCTTCACTAACACCTCACCCGCTTTTGGCGGATCGAGTTCAATTTCTTCGATACTCCAAGGTGCGTGAAGTTCGTGCAAGACCGCTGCTCGTGTCCTCATGATGATTACCCCCTAAATGTCGCACCAACTTCTGGTGCGTCCTGTGAGTGAACAGTAGTTGGCAATCGCGTCGAGAGCCATAGCCGGCTCGTCACGATGTACCATCTTGGTCATGGATACAACTCAGCCACAGATCACCGAAGAACGTTCAGACGACGTTTCAGATGTCGAACCTGTTGCCGAAGAACTTGAGCTCGTCGAGGAAATCTCCATCGACGGCATGTGCGGCGTCTACTGAAGTTCGCCCTGTCGTGCTCGATTCGCCGCTCAAACTGCACCCTTCGGTTGCACTTCGCCCCGAGCCGTTTGGCGCTCTGGCTTATCACTACGACAACCGACGATTGATTTTCTTGAAACATCCGTCGATCGTTGATGTTGTAAGAGATCTCGGTGATCATCCCGACCTGCAGTCAGCGCTGACCGCGCATGGCATTGAAGAGCACCGCTGGGAGGCCTACGACAAGGCGATTTGCTCACTCATCGAATCGGACGTGGTGGTACCACGATGACAGCGCTCACCGAACGAATGAAAGATGGGCTTGATGCACCAATCTGCATCACCTGGGAATTGACCTATTCGTGCAATCTGTCGTGCGTGCACTGCCTCTCATCATCAGGTCGACGTGACCCGAAAGAACTCACAACCGAAGAGGCCTTCCACGTCGTCGACGAGCTCCGTGAAATGCAGGTGTTCTACGTCAATATCGGTGGCGGAGAGACAATGATTCGGAGAGACTTCTTCGACATCGTCGAATACGCAACAACGAGCGGCGTTGGCGTGAAGTTCTCAACAAACGGCACCTACATCGACGCGTCAACCGCGCAGCGTCTCGCATCGATGGACTACCTCGATATTCAAATCAGTCTCGATGGGGCAGATGCCACAACAAATGACGCCATCCGTGGCGAGGGCTCATACGACACCGCGTTGGCAGCGATGCGCCACCTTCGTGATGCCGGATTTGGTGAGTTCAAAATCTCCGTAGTCGTTACCCGCCACAACATTTCACAGCTCGATGAGTTCAAGGCGATGGCCGACAATTTTGGCGCTCAATTGCGGATTACTCGCTTACGTCCATCTGGGCGAGCCGTCGACACTTGGCATGATCTACATCCCACTCTTGACCAGCAACGCGAACTCCACCAGTGGCTGCTCAGCCACGGTGAGGACGTATTGACTGGAGATTCGTTCTTCCATCTCAATGCGCTCGGCGACAGTCTTCCGGGGCTCAACCTCTGCGGTGCTGGGCGAGTGGTCTGTTTGATTGATCCGATCGGCGATGTCTACGCCTGCCCCTTTGTCATCCATGATGAATTTCTCGCAGGCAATGTGCGTGACAGTGGCGGGTTCGCAGCAGTGTGGCGCACAAGTGACTGCTTCACCGACCTTCGTGGGCCTCAATCCGCGGGGGCATGCGCCTCATGCGGTTCGTGGGATGCCTGCCAAGGCGGTTGCATGGCAGCCAAATTTTTTACGGGTTTGCCACTTGATGGCCCCGACCCGGAATGCGTTGGTGGTGATGGTGAGCACGCTCTCGCCACGGCGGGAGCAATTCCACGGCCGAGTGGTGACCACTCGAAACCAGTCACCG
>JAPOIQ010000331.1 GCA_029978815.1 bacterium | reverse complement strand
GTTGCGCTCGCGCACCGCTATCGGCGACTACGCAGTGTCAGTGTCAGAGTGGCTACGGCGGTGGGCGCGAGAGCGACCTGATACAACGTTTCTTGCCGAGCGCCCTGGGGGTGACCCGACCCAACCATGGCGGATGATTTCCTATTCCGATATGTGGCAGCGAGCCCAGTCGCTCGGTCAAGCGCTTCTCGATCTTGGTCTCAGCGAGCATCAGCCACTTGCGTTGCTCTCGGGGGCTTCCATTGACCATGCGTCGTTGGTCATGGCGGGACACCTCGTCGGTGTTCCCGTCGTTCCGGTGTCAGAGGCCTACTCGTTGCTGGCAACAACCACTGACCGCCTCGAATACATCGTTGGCCACACCGATGCCGGAGCGGTCTTTGCATCGTCGGGAGAGATGTTTGGTCGTGCTCTCGATCTGTTTGCTGATCGAGCCCTCATCACCGGTGACGGCTCGCGTGGAACGAGTCTTGCTGGCATGTTGTCAACCGCTCCAACTGATGCAGTCGATGCCGCCGCGGCGTCAGTTTCAGGCGACACGATCGCAAAGATTTTGTTCACCTCAGGATCAACCGGCCTACCAAAGGGTGTCATCACCACCCACAAGATGCTCTGTGCAAATCAAGAGTCGATCTTTGCGGGCTGGCCATTTCTCGAACATGAACCTCCGGTGATTTGTGACTGGCTTCCATGGAGTCACACATTCGGTGCAAATCACAATCTCAACATCGTGCTCCGCCATGGCGGAACGATGTACATCGATGGAGGTCGGCCCACCCCAGATCGCCTCGAAATCACGGTGCAAAATCTCGTTGACGTTCAACCAACCATGGCATTCAACGTTCCAGCGGGATGGGCGAGGCTGGTGGAGGCGCTTGAAGGCGCCCCTGAGCATGCTGCAAAGATCTTTGAACACCTACGCGTCGCGTTCTACGCAGGTTCTGCACTCTCTCGTGACATCTGGGATCGCCTGACCTCTCTTATCGACGAGCACGCTCCGGCACAGGTTTCGATGGCAGCGGGCTGGGGAATGACCGAAACTGGTCCGGCATCGGTTGCAGTGCACATGGATCTCGATGGGCCGGGAATTGTGGGCACACCACTTGCGGGTGTGACGGTGAAGTTGCTTCCTGCGGGATCGAAAACCGAGCTGAGGGTTGCTGGGCCAAGCATCACGCCGGGCTTTCTTAATGATGATGAGCGAACGAAACTTGCCTTCGACGATGAGGGCTATCTCATCACTGGTGACGCAGTGAAACTCGTCGATGACACCGACCCGAACAAGGGCATTGTCTTCGATGGTCGCATTGCTGAAGACTTCAAGTTGTCAACTGGAACGTGGGTGTCGGCTGGAACGCTCCGCACACAAGTTGTCGCTGCATGCTCGCCGTATGTGCTCGATGCAGTGGTCACCGGGCATGACAAAGACTGGATCGGCCTCATCATCTGGTTGACGCCAGGTCAGAAAGATTCGCCAGACGTTCGGACGGCGCTTTCAGCAGCATTGGCATCACACAATTCGGGAGGTGGTGGATCATCGACTCGGATCGCTCGAGTGGCAATCGAATCCGCCATGCCATCGATCGACGCAGGGGAGATGACCGACAAGGGCTACATCAACCAGCGAGCGGTTCTCGATAACCGGGCCACCACCGTGGAGGCCCTCCACGCGACAACGGCCCCAGACCACATCATTGTGATCTGAGGCCGTAGCGTTGGGGAGTACTATCAGGCGCTAAGAGCTGCCTCGATTGCGTCGACGACGATCTGATCATCGACAGTCGTGTTGGGGGAGAAGCGCTCGATGACGGTGCCGTCTTTGCCGATGAGGAACTTCTCGAAGTTCCAGAGCACCTCAGGTGGATCGGTGGTCTCAATGTCGAATCCATGCAAGCGTTCGCGGTGAGCTTCGTGGTTGCCGCTGGCATCGGGGCGCTGAGAGATCATCTCTGAGTAGAGCGGATGACGACCTTCGCCGCTGACAACAATCTTCGAGAACATCGGGAAGGTCACGTCGAAGCTGGTTTTACAGAATTCGGCGATTTCATCATTGGTTCCTGGCTCTTGACCCAAGAAGTCATTTGCGGGAAATCCGCATACGACGAGGCCTCGGCCGGCATACGCGCGATGAAGCGCCTCGAGTGCCTCGTATTGGGGGGTGAGGCCGCACTTTGATGCGACGTTGACGACGAGGAGAACCTCGGCATCGATTGCGCCGAGGGTGGTCTCTTCGCCAGTAATGGTG
>JAPOIQ010000034.1 GCA_029978815.1 bacterium | reverse complement strand
GGTGCTGCTCCCGCTCATCAGATCTCGCGTCGACGTGCCAATCATTGCGGCAGGTGGAATCTGTGATGGTATGACCATGGCGGCCGCATTTGCACTTGGCGCCGATGGCGTTCAAATGGGCACTCAGATGGTTGCCGCGAAAGAATCCCCAGTTCATGACAATTGGAAGATGGCAATTGTTCATGCTGCAGAAACCGACACCGTATTTTTGAACGAGCAGTTCTCCCCCGCCTTGAGGGCATTGCGGACAGGCCGATCCGAGGGCCTTGTCGGAGCAGACCACAACGTGTTTGGTGACTTTGGTGATGCCCAAGCTCTCTACTTTGGCGGAGACATGGAGGCAGCGATCGCCCTCACCGGCCAAGTCGCCGGGAGAATCGACCACATTCGGTCGGTGAATGAGATCATCTCGTCAACTGTTTCGGAATTCGCAGCAACAGTTAGCCGGCTGTCGTAGAAGAATTATTCGCCGCGGTATTGCGGTTCACGGCGTGAGGCAAAGGCATTAATTCCCTCGCGGCCGTCAACAGTCCCCATCGTTTTCACGATTTCCTGAGCCTCTCGCTCCCCCGCCTCTTCAAGCGACGACTCGTAGCCCTCATAGATGAGCCGTTTCGCGACACCAAGAGATCGAGCGGGCCCCGCCGCAAATCCGCTTGCAATCGATGAGGCTGTTGCATCAACATCGTCGTCAGGCACCACCATGTTGACGAGACCCCAATCAAGCGCTTCTTCAGCGCTCAACACCCGGTTGGTCAAGGTGAGTTCCATCGCCCGACGCAAACCGATGTGGCGCGCAAGGAAGTACGTGGAGGTGCCATCAGGTGTCATCGCTGCTTTTGTGTATCCCATCGTGAACTTTGCCGATTCGCCAGCGACGACAAGGTCAAACGCACACATAAATGACAAACCTGCACCACCTGCGGCGCCACGAACCCCAGCAACAAAGGGCTTCGGTACGCGATTCATTCGGTAGGTTGCGGCGTGGTAATCCACGAGCAGGCCAGACGCTGCTGCAGGAAGTCCGTCGCCGAATGAATCAAATTCCTTCAGGTCGCCTCCTGCGCAAAACACCTTGCCGTCCGCGGTGACCGATACCGATTTCACTGCCTGGTCATGCTCAATCGCAATCATCACCTCGCGGATATCTTTCGAAAAGTCGAGATTCATTGCATTTGCGCCTTCGGGGCGGGGGAAACGTAGATGGGCAACACCGTCAGAAACGCGGTAGGACATCGTGGTGAGGTTCATCTCACAATCGTTGCACCTCAGCCAAGCTCACGAAGAAGGCGAACTGAACTCACCTGCTGCGCAACACCAAGTTCTTGAGCAAACACCGCGATCCGCAATTCTTCAATACTGAACGCGAGTTCCCGCAAATTGTCTGGCTCAGCACCATTTGGATACTCCGAAAGCCGTTGAACAAGCCGATTTTCTACCGGCAACACTTCGTCCATGCCGGCGAGATCTCGATCGACCCGCCCGGCGAGATGGTCGAGTCGGTAGCGAATTCCCGTTACCCAGCGCTCAAGATCTCCAATACGGGTGGTTCCAACTCTCGAAAGCATCCCAGGGCCAACCAGTCGCTCGAGGTGGTCATGAGCATCTGCACGAATTCGGGCCGCTCCTGGAGCACGTAGGCGTTCGAGCGTGCCGAGCACATCTCTTGCGATATCGACAATGGCAAGTCCTGATTGCACAAGATCAACAAACTCGACTGGCGACTGCTGTCGCATCGCCTGGCACAACTCCTCAAACTCTTCCAGTGTCCGACTTATGCCGCGTTCGCGAATGATCCGGTCAGCAATTGCTGTAATCGCATCATCGAGCAGCACTTCAACACCGAGCCCAACCATCGAAAGTCCGAGTTGACGATCGTTGTCAATCATTCGCCTCACCGGGCCACGCGCAGGGCTCGCAGCGAGTAACACCAACCTGCGCACCCCTTCATGTAGCAGCCGATCAGCAAGTGCCAAGTCGGTGACCAAGCGCAGCGAGACACTGTCGCCGCGGTCGAGAAGAGTCGGGTACGCCCTCAGCGTCTCGTTGCTCTCACCCCACTCAAGAACGTTTGGGAGGGTGCCGAAATCCCATTCGACAATTCCACTTCGTTCATCAAGCGGTGCAGTTGACGCAAGCTTCTGACGGGCCTGCGGACGCACGACATCGCGGATTGTTGCGAGGTCGTCACCGAACGCGTAGACCTCTCCATCGGAGTCGCTCACCACAATGTGCATGATGAGATCAGGTGACAGTCGCTCTTGGTTGAATTGTTGTGCCGATATCGAGATTTCAGACACCTCAGTGAGCGCCTCGGCGAACGCCTCTGCGAATGATCGGCCGTCAGGCTCACCAATGAGGGCCATCGCAGCTGCCAACGTCTCTGAAGCGGGAATGAGACGTCGGCGGATGTCTTTCGGGAGCGAACGAAACAGCGACTCAGCGAGATCGGCTCGGCGACTAGGAACGTGCCAATCGAGGTTGGCTCCGCTGAACTGGTTAACCGACACGAGAGGTAGGTGAAGGGTCACACCATCGAACGGGCTTTCTGCATCATGGCGGTAGGTGAGTATGTATTCGGCACCATCGGTATCAACCCAGACCTCCGGTGAACCTGCGTCAAGCAGAGCAGCAGTCTCTGATTCTGGGAGATCTAACAGGTGTGGGGTGACTGACCTCTGATCACGCCACCACCGATCGAAATGTCGGGTTGAGGTGACCGAGGCCGGAATGACTTCTTCGTACAGACGACGCAGATCCGTTACTCCTCCGGGAGACCCGCGCCTACTTCGCTCACCGATCTGCTCCCACTCCGCAAGCCGTTCGCTGTTTCGCGCAATGAAGCGTTGGCGGCGACGCCATCGCTGGTCAACGTCACTACCGATGAGCGCGTTATCGATAAACATCTGACGCGCAGCCGACTTGTCGACAGTTGACAATGCGACACGCCGCCCTTCCACAATCGCTAACCCGTACAGCGAAACCCGCTCCGGGATGACAGCGCGGCCAGATCGTGAATCCCATTCAGGGTCTCCGTACGATCGCGAGACCAACTCTCCCGCTACGGATTCAATCCATTCGGGCTGAATTGCCGATACTCGGCGGGCGCGAAGACGATCGGTTTCGACAACTTCTGCAGCGACAATCCACTCACTTCCTGCTCGCCCGAGAGCAGATCCGGGGACAATTTCAAAACGAGCACCTCGCGCACCTTGATACTCAACCCGTGTTCGCCGATCGCGCTGGGGTCGGCGATCGTCTCTCCGGCCGATATTCGACAGCAAGCCTGACAGCACTGCTTGGTGCACACGGTCTGGGTGGCCGGCATCAGTGCCGGGTCGGATACCAATCTGACCAGCAACCTGACGAAGCTGGCTGTACAGATCTCGCCACTCCCGAACCCTCAGCCAATGTAAGTATTCGTCACGACACATCCGACGAAACGCATTTCCTGACAACTGCCGTTGCTGATCTCTGAGGTAATCCCACAGCGAGACGATGCTGAGCAAGTCTGAGCCGGGCACCATGAATCGACGATGCAATTCGTCTGCTCGTTCTTGATGTTCTCGCGGCCGTTCGCGAACGTCTTGAATCGATAGGGCTGACGCAATGACGAGCACCTCTCGCACACAGCCGTGCCGCTCAGCAGCCAAGATCATGCGAGCAATACGAGGATCGATCGGAAGCCTCGCAAGTTTTTTGCCGATATCGGTGAGCCGATACCTTCCGCTGTCATCTTCAGCCAGCGCCCCTAACTCATCCAACAATCGATAGCCATCGCGAACCATCGATGTCTCAGGTGATTCGATGAAAGGAAAATCCGAAACATCGCCCAAGCGCAAATTGGTCATCTGCAAAATGACCGACGCAAGATTGGTCCGCAGAATTTCAGGCTCAGTGAACTCCGTTCTCGACTCGTGATCGGCCTCATCCCAAAGCCGGATGCAGATACCTGGAGCGACACGGCCACATCGGCCTGCCCGTTGTGCAGCAGATGCCTGAGAAATTTCTTCGATCGGAAGCCGTTGAACTTTTAACCGACGCGAATAGCGACTGATTCGAGCAGTGCCGGTATCGATGACAGCCCGAACCCCCGGGACTGTGATTGATGTCTCTGCAACATTGGTTGCAAGCACGATTCGCCGACCTGGGTGCGAGGCAAAAATCCGCTGTTGCTCTGCAGCCGACAACCGCGCGTATAACGGCAAGATTTCGGTACGCGGCAACTCAAGTTCTCTCAGAGCATCAGCTGTGTCATGAATTTCTCGCTCTCCCGAAAGAAAAACGAGAATGTCGCCATCGATGGCTCTGGTGAGTTCGTTGACTCCATCGATAATCGCCTCGACCTGATCGGCGTCGTCAGCAACCGGTCGATATCTGATGTCCACCGGGTAGGTGCGGCCCTCAACGGCGAACACCGGCGCGGGCGCACCATCAGCTTTCGCAAAGTGCTCTGCGAACCGTTCGGTATCAATTGTTGCCGAGGTAACGATGAGGTGTAGATCAGGTCGCCTATCAAGTAACTGCCGTAGGTAACCGAGAATGAAATCAATGTTGAGGCTTCGCTCATGCGCTTCGTCGACAATGATCGTGTCGTAGCGGCTGAGTTCTGGGTCACGTGAGAGTTCAGCCAGCAGAATTCCGTCGGTCATCACCCGGATCTGGGTGTCGGCATTCACCTGATCGGTGAATCGAACCGAGAACCCGACTTCTGACCCAAGAGCTACACCAAGTTCGGATGCAATTCGATCGGCGACCGCGCGCGCTGCAACTCGACGAGGCTGAGTGTGGCCGATGAGACCAGCAGTTCCTCTGCCAGCCTTCAAACAAAGTTTTGGCAGCTGCGTGCTCTTTCCAGATCCTGTCTCGCCAGCGACGACGACGACCTGATGGTCACGGATCGCAGCAACGAGTTCATCGGCATATTGCGCAATCGGCAATTCCTCCGGAACTTGAACCTGCTCAACTTTGATCGACATGACGGCGACGACGGTAACCGCTGAGAACTAGCGTCAGTCGCATGGCGCATTGGTTGATGAAATCCGAACCCGACGTGTTTTCTTATGACGACCTCGTAAAGGTCAAACGAGAGGGGTGGGACGGTGTTCGAAATTATCAGGCTCGCAATTTCATGCGCGAGATGAAAAAAGGCGACCTCGTCATCTTCTATCACTCAAATGCCACACCGCCTGGGGTTGCAGGTGTCGCCAACATTGTGAAAGAGGCCGAGCCTGATCCAACACAATTTGATCCGTCTTCAAAGTACTTCGACCCGAAAAGCTCCCCGGATGATCCGCGGTGGGATTGGGTGACGCTCGGGCCGAAAAAACGATTGAAGTTCATCTCCCTTGATGAATTACGGGCAATGCCAGAGTTGAAGGAATGTCGTCTTCTTGCACGTGGAAATCGGCTCTCAGTGATGCCACTGACCGAGGGCGAATTTACAGCGATCGTTGCCGCAGGGTCTTAGCGACCACGACTGATGAATCGGGCGCTCATACTCACTCCGCTCACGATCGCCCCAGCGACAAGCATCGTGTAGGCAGGTCCTGATACTCGACCAACAAGGCTGTCTGCGATTGCTCTCACCATTTCAGGTCGAGCGACGCCGTTGATTGGAAGGGCACCTGACATTCGGCTCACGCCGAAGAGCACGACGCCTGCGAGAACAAGCGCAACACCGACCGGCAGGAGCCGACGGACAAATGCTGCTGGCGAGAGGACGAGCATGAGACCCGCTGAGACCACGGCTAGGGCAAGACCAATGTTCGACCACATACGAACCGAGTCGACGACACCTGAAAGATCAACATCGCTTTCTGTGCGTTCGAGCACGATTGGTTCAATGCCCTCAGCAAGAACACCTTCTTTAACCGTGCTCACCACTTCGTCAGTCGCAGCAGCGAGCACGCCGTCGTCGACATCGAGACCGAATTCTTCAGCCATCTGTGCAAGCTCCCCAGATTGAGTTGCGGCGGCAAGTTGGTCAAGTGCGATTGATGCGAGTGCGTTGACATCGATTTCTGCGGATGCAGCACCTTCGAAGAACACGTCATACGCAGCGACACTGACTTCAGCAGAGAACTCTTCGAATTCAGGACTCGAGAGGACGGTTTCGACTGCCGATCGAACGGTTTCATCATTCGCATACTGACTAATCGTCGGATCAGAAGCGAACTGGTTGGCAATTTCGTCGACGAGTTCCGTGCGCACCTCTGGGAGGTCTGTTACTTCTCCAACGATTGCCGTCACCGCTTCTGCTGAACCGGCGACGCCCAGAACAACACGACCAAGCACGAATGCCACAATTCCAATCGACATCGTGATACTTGCAATGACCACGATGATTCTTCTCAGCAGCACCCTTACAGGGTAGTCAGTTTGGAGAGATCGCTCTGAAATTCGAAGACACGACTGTTACAACAGCGCTCAGCTGTTCATGCGCCGGTGACCAGCTTCCCAGTCTTCTTCGGCTGGGTTCTCGACAATTCCACCAAGAATGTTGAGTTGTGGTGTCTCTCGAAGGGACCGCTTCATCTCCGCGAAACCAGGGAAGGCTGCGAGTGTCGTCACTGAATCCCACAACTTCACTGCATCAGCACCTCGAGGAATTCTCGAGATCACAGGACCGAAAAAGGACAGCCCGTTGTCACCGAACGAGATGATCGGAGTGCCAACATCGCGGCCTGTTCGAGACAGCGCCATCTCGCCTTCAGCATCGATCATTTCGTCCCATGAAGTGTCGTCGGCTGCGCTTGCGTAGTCGGTGTTGATTCCTGCAGCGGTGAGTACCTCCACGAGGTGATCGGGAGTTGACAACCGGTCTCGCATGCCCGATCCCTTTGGCTTGTCAAAGTACGACTCGCCGTATGCGGTGACGACTGATCCGAGCGCATCTCGACCGAGCTCATGGCGGATGCGAGCCGCAACACGCAACATGCGGAGCCCTGCGGTATGCCCGAACTCGTAACCCGGAGGGAAATGCGTGTCGTAGTCCTTGTCTTTATTGATGAGACGTAGCGAAATAAAACGCCAATCAACAGTGAGACCAGTTTCTGCGCGGACCTCTTCTATCCAACGCGATGCCAACCAGGCGAACGGGCAGACCGGATCCCAAAAGAACTCGATTGTGCGATCAGCATCACGCTCTGGCGGGGTGGTTGGAATGGGGCTCGTCATGAGTCGAACGCTACGGTCATCTTGTGTCTGCCAGCGACTCGAGCATCGACGATTTCAGATCGAAGGTTCAGCAGTTCTTAACTGATGCTCAGGCTCGAGGGGTCGCATGCCCTGAATACGGGACAATTCTCCCTCCTTCGCTGATCGCTGAGGCAACGCGCTGGCAACATGCAATCGCTCAAGCCAACTTTGCGGGAATTGATTGGAGCACCGAACACCACGGCCAGGGTCTCTCTGAGGCACATTCGGTTGTCTGGTACGAGGAATGTGCCCGTGCTGGAGTTGCGCCCTATGCGAATTTTCAGGGTTTCGTACTTACCGCAGGTGCGTTGCGGGCATTCGGCACCCGAGATCAGGTCGACGAGCACTTGCCTCACATCATTGATGGATCGAGAATCTGGTGCCAACTGTTCTCTGAGCCCGAGTCTGGCTCAGACCTTTCGAGCCTGCGCACCATCGCAGAACCCGATGGTGATGGCTGGCGAATAACTGGCCAGAAAATCTGGACAAGCACCGCCCAGGTCTCCCAGTGGGGAATCTTGCTCGCCCGCACCGACTCGAGCACTGGTGGGGCGCGTGGAATTTCATTCATGTTGATCAACATGCGGCAGAGTGAAATTGACATTCGCCCCATCAAGCAGATGACAGGCGACAACGAGTTCTGCGAAGTATTTCTCGACGGCGCCAGAGTTCATTCTGATGGACTGCTCGGCGAACTGCACGCCGGCTGGCAAGTTGCAACCAGCGTTCTTGCCGATGAACGTGCCGCAGTGGGCGCAGCCTCGATCAGGCTCGATCGGCGGCTCACTCGTCTGCGTGATGGATCTCCTCACGAACTTCTCGACCGCGGGTTTGCACTTCGGCGTTTACTTGATCGTTCAGGCACTAATCCAAGGCTCGGTCCTCTGTCGAAACTTGCGATGACCGAGTTCGAGACCCAACTCAGCAGGACACTTTTGAGCCAGAACGGCGCAGGAGCAATGGTGAACAACGCCGACACCGAACCGTTCTTGTATGCCCCGGGAATGCGGATTGCCGGAGGGTCAAGCGAGGTGCAACGTGATCTTGTTGGCGAACGACTGCTCGGCCTCCCCCGTGCACCAAAACCGCCCTCGAATTAGTGCATTCGGCAAGTTGATGTCTTAGGCGAGTTACTCGAGTTCTTGCTGACCACGCAAACGACCTCGCAAGCCGCTAACTCGGCGCTCTGAGCTCTTTAGCGCAGCGAGGACTGCTGCTGGCGACCCCACAAGCGTGACT
>JAPOIQ010000345.1 GCA_029978815.1 bacterium | reverse complement strand
TTGCCTCTCTCGAAGAAGGACACGCTGACACCACTCGCTCAAGAGGTACGTCGCCTTGTGAGCGACCGTTATATGACTGACTATGACGAAACACAGGCAATTGGTCGTCGTTATCGCCGACAAGACGAAATTGGCACCCCACTTTGCGTGACGGTCGATTTTGACTCGCTTGACGACAATGCAGTGACGGTTCGTGACCGAGACACCATGGAGCAAACCCGGGTCTCAATCGATGCGTTGCTCGGCGAACTGTCGAGCCGGCTTGGGTTCTGATCACCTCGATGGCAACGTACCTCGATCGCATCCTTGACGCCCATCGGGCGGTGGCTGCTCGTGATGAACGTCCATTTGGTGATCTGTATGAGCAGGCCTGCGCTCTCGGATCCGCCCGCGGTTTCAGGAGCTCGCTCGCTGATGTTGACCCCGAAGTCGACGGCATCGCAGTTATTTCTGAGGTGAAACGACGCTCACCGTCAAAAGGCGACCTGTTTGCCGGGCTTGATCCGGCGACTGTGGCACAGCAGTACTCGGCGGGAGGAGCATCGTGTTTGTCGGTTCTCACCGACGAAGAGTTCTTCGGTGGATCAGTAAGCGATCTTCAAGCGGCCAGAAATGCGTGTTCGTTGCCAGTCCTCCGGAAAGATTTCACGGTCGCAGAACGCGACGTGCTTGATGCTCGAATTATGGGTGCCGATTGCGTGCTGTTGATCGCTGCCGCACTCGAGAGAAACGAATTGGCCCAATTTCATTCTCTTGCGGTCGATGTTGGACTTGACGTCCTGGTTGAAGTGCATGATGAGCGAGAACTTGAGACCGCTCTCGAAATTGGCGCAACTTTGGTTGGAGTGAATCAGCGTGATCTTGTGACGTTTAACGTTGACCACGAGCGCGCCCTGCGAATGGGAAGCGTCATGCCGTCCGAGGTGGTGGCGGTTGCCGAATCGGGCGTCCGAAATCGCGCCGACGCGCTTGCGCTGACCGACGCGGGATACCAGGCCGTATTGGTTGGCGAAACATTGGTGACGTCGGGCGATCCCGAGCAGGCGGTGGCTGACTTGCGCGGTCGCCGATGAGTAGTTTCTGATCGTATGTTCGTCAAAATATGCGGCATAACTACTGAGGATGATGCCCTGCTTGCGGTTGCGATGGGGGCAGATGCTGTCGGCTTCATTTTTGCGCCCTCTGAGCGCCAAGTGGCACCACAGCATGTCTATGACATCACTCGCCGGTTGCCGCCAGAGACGATGACTGTCGGCGTGTTTCGTAATGAGTTACCTGACCGTGTCTTGAAGGTGGCAGACCGCGCAGGAGTGAAAGCGATCCAATTACATGGTTCTGAAACTCCCGATCAGGTCGCAGAAATCGTGGAACGTGGACCACGTCATGGGATCCGCTGGGTCATCAAGGCCTTCGGTGCGGATTCTCCGCATCTGGCTCGAGCTGACGCATTCCATACTGATGTCGTGCTTGTCGATGCGCCATCACCCGGTAGCGGCAAGGTCTTCGACTGGCACATCACGGCAGATGTGCCTGATTCGGTGAGATTGATGTTGGCTGGCGGTCTGACTCCGGACAATGTTGCTGATGCGGTGGCAGCGGTCGAACCCTGGGGAGTCGATGTTTCTTCTGGGGTTGAGCTAGCTCCGGGACGCAAAGACGCAGTGAAGGTGCGAAAATTCATCAGCAATGCCCGTGCAGCGTCCCCGACCCCCTACATCGGACCAGACGAACTGCCCTACAACTGGGAGGACGAATGACAATCGCAGAGCAGCGCAACGACTCGATGATGTCGGAACCAGATCCCTCTGGCCGCTTCGGTGAGTTCGGAGGTCGGTTCGTACCCGAAACCTTGGTTCCTGCATGTCAAGAGTTAGAAGCAGGTTTCCGCGAGGCATGGGCTGATTCCGAGTGGCGGGAAGAACTCAACGTCGCACTTCGCGATTACGCAGGTCGACCTTCGGGTCTGTCTGAGTGTCACCGTCTTGGCGAGCAACTCGGTTTGCGACTCTTACTTAAACGTGAGGACCTTAATCACACCGGTTCACACAAAATCAATAACGTGCTCGGACAGGCATTTCTCGCGAAGCGGATGGGGAAGACCCGGTTGGTCGCCGAG
>JAPOIQ010000309.1 GCA_029978815.1 bacterium | reverse complement strand
TTCTTTCGGTCAACCAGGGTGATGAACCCATCGTCCCCTCGAACTCCGATATCGCCGGTGTGAAGCCAACCGTTGAACAGGGTCTCTGCAGTGAGTTCAGGCTGGCGCCAGTAGCCATCCATCACGGAGGCCCCTTGTACGCACACCTCACCAGGTGTACCGATAGGACACGGATTTCCCTTTTCGTCGAAGATTTCCACCCGAACACCGGGCATTGGTAGGCCACACGCACTTAGCCGCTGCATGTCGGTTGGGATGTGGTCAGACCGGCTCATCGACGATGTGATACCCGCGCATTCGGTCTGACCGTATAGCTGGGCGAATACAGGGCCGATACGTTCGATGCCTTCTGCCAGTCGAGTGGGTGACATCGGCGAGGCTCCGTACATGATGGTCTCAAGGCTGGACAGATCGGTCGTCTCAAGAGCGGGATGATCGAGGACAGCGTAAATCATTGTTGGGACAAGAAGTGACAGGGTGATTCGGTCGCGCTCAACAGCGGCAAGCCAGTCGGCAGGAGTGAAGCCGCGCAGCAACGTAACAGAACCACCAGTGATCAGGGTCGGGACAATGAGCATTCCAGCGGCATGAGAAATTGGAGCGACCGCGAGGTAGCGGCGGTTGAGTGGGAGATCCCAACCCATCGACGTGGCAAAGACCATTTGCGCCACTGAACGCTCGGGCAGCATTGCTGCCTTCGGTACACCGGTTGTGCCACCGGTGTAGAGCAACCATGCAAGGTCGCTCGGGGAGCGAGTCCCGAACTTCAATTCGACTGGGTTTGTCGAGGCAAGTTTCGTATCAAGATCTACAACGCCATCCGCAGCGCCAAAAGAAAATACTTCTTCGACGCCATCGCAAGCGTCTTTCAATAAGGCGCCACGTTCTGCGTAGGCAGGGTCAACGAACAAGAATCGGAGCTCGGCTTCATCACAGGCATATTTGTGATCATTGAATGACCCCATTGGGTGAAGCGCGGTGTAGCGCCCGCCTGCGAACAGAGGGGCGGTCTGCACGTAAAACACCTCAGGCCGGTTGGGTGACAGGACTCCGACTCCGTCACCATCTTGGAATCCGTATTCCTGCAGAAGGCCGACAAGGCGAGACAGAGCTTCCTCGACCTCGGCATTAGTAATTGTCTGGTCTTCGTACCGAAACGCCTCCCTGTTTGCGTGGCGTCGAAGGGCGGTGAGAACGAGATCGCAAAATGTGACGTGGTCGTGCAAGTTGGCCATATGACGAAATTAGTGCAGCCAACCGGTGCTCGCAGATGCGTCGCGGGCGAGGTGTGATGGATGGTTTGCCGTCAGGGCTTACGGAGTGACGACGAGACGGCCGGTCACCGTACGGCTCTCAAGTGCAGATAGCGCGTCGAGCACGTCGTCAAGCGCGTAGGCCTTGGTGACATCGGCATGAATCTTGCCACTGCGGAACTTCTCCATCAGGTCGGCGTGCGCTGCGAGCACGATGTCATGGGCACCGCGATCTGAGTACGCCCCCCAATAGAGGCCGATGACGGAGTAGTTCTTCACCAGCATGTGGTTGCCGGGGTACGACGGAATATCACCTGAGGCAAAGCCGATCACGATGAGACGACCTTCCCAAGCCATCACTCGGCGAGTGATATCGCCAACCGCTCCACCGACTGGGTCAAAGGCCACGTCAACGCCGTGGTCGTCAGTAATTGCCATGATCTCATCGCGGAGATTCTCTGACCCAGCATCGAGCACGAAGTGAGCGCCAAGCTCTGTGCAGTGGGCTCGCTTTGCTTCGCTGCTCGCTGTCGCGATCACTTTGGCCCCAGCAGCCACCCCAAGTTGCACGGCAGCAGCACCAACACCACTAGACGCGCCGTGAACGAGCAGCCATTCGCCTGCCGCAAGTTGACCACGATGGTGGATCCCTACGTGTGCGGTCTGAAATGTTGAGAACAACACGGTCGCTGATGGTGAATCGACATCATCTGGAACCGGTACTGCGGTATGAGCTTTGATGAGTGCTTGTTCGGCATAGCCGCCTCGGGGGAGAGCAGACATGCCGGCGATACGTGTGCCGACCTCGAGGTTGACGCCGGGGCCAACTGCGTTGATGCGGCCGCATGTTTCGAGCCCTGGTGTCAGCGGTACGCCGGGGCGTTCTTGGTAGATGCCCTGGCACAGCAAGATGTCAGCAAAGTTGATGTTGCCAGCCTCAACAGTAATGCGAACCTGGCCCTCGCCAGGTTCTGGCACATCAACGTCGTTGCGCAGGTGAAGCGATTCTGATGGGTGGCCGAGTTCGTCGACCCGCCACGCTCGCATCGTTGTCATTTCACGCTCCGACGATCATGTTGCGGAGTTTGAACTTCTGAATCTTGCCTGACGGTGTTGTCGGCATTGCCTCAAGTACCTCAAGGCGTTCAGGCAGATA
>JAPOIQ010000377.1 GCA_029978815.1 bacterium | reverse complement strand
TGCCGGCATACATCACGCCGCCACGACCATCAATCGATATCACGTCACCCTCGGAGAACTCGATACCCCCAATTCTGACTATCGACTCGATGACCTCAACATCAGGTGAACCGACGACGGCCGGGATACCCCAGCCTCTCGCCACGACCGCAGCGTGACTTGACATTCCACCATGCATCGTCACGATCCCTGCCGAGGCCTGCATCCCAAGAACATCATCAGGAGTGGTGAGCGGTCTGACAAGAATGACCGACTTGCCCTCGTCCGCACGTTGCATAGCTTGCGCCGCTGAGGTCACGATCTCACCAGAGGCTGCTCCCGGCGACGCACCGATCCCTCTCCCGATTGGTGAATCAACTGCGCCAACCATCGCGGGGTGAAGCAACCGTTCGATGAGTTCAGGAGGCACCGCCTTCAACACGGCGAGCACTAGTTCTGAGGATTGAGTGTCAGCAGCATGACGGACGCGATCGACGAGATCTTGTCGTGTAGTGATTACCGGATTGCTCATCGCCGGCCCCCTTGGCGCATAGCGAAACGCTAGTCGTCCTTAGTTGCTCACGGCTTCCCGAGCAATGTCAGAGGTCGAGAAATACTGCGTCCATGAGATCTGCGAGCTCTTGGTCATGCACCGTCTTCGAACCGGTCGCTGGGCTGCCTGACTCAAACCGTGCAACATGACGGAAGTCGTAGCCGCGTTCTTTCACCCGCCAGAAACGGTGCTCAATGAACTTCCAGGCTCCCATGTTCTCTGGTTCTTCTTGCAGCCACACAACCTCGCGGGCGTTCGGATAGAACTCGAGCACACCAAACATCTGCTCGGTAGGCAGTGGGTACAACTGCTCGACTCGAACAACTGCAACAGGTGCCTCTCGTTGATCGCGTTCTGCCATTGCGTCCCACGCGACTTTGCCTGAGCAGAACACAATCCGCTGAACTGCGTTTCGGTCGGTGATGTATGGATCGTCGATTACTTCCTTGAACGATCCAGTCGTCAGTTCGTCAATATGCGAACGTGTTTGCCGCATGCGCAATCCCTGCTTTGGAGTGAAAATCACTAGCGGGGTTTGCCGCTCGCTGTGCACCTGGCGGCGCAGCAAATGGAAGTACTGCGATGCTGTTGTTGCATTACAGAGTTGGATGTTGTCCTCCGCGGCAAGGATGAGGAAGCGCTCAATTCTTGCCGATGAATGCTCAGGGCCCTGGCCCTCGTAGCCGTGTGGCAAGAGTAAGACGAGGCCGTTTTGTTGACCCCATTTGTCTTCGGCTGCAACGAGGTACTGGTCAATCACAATCTGTGCGCCGTTGATGAAGTCGCCAAACTGTGCTTCCCACATGACAAGCGCTGATGGGTTGGCTTGGGCATATCCGTACTCGTAGCCGAGTGCCGCATACTCGCTCAGCAATGAGTCGTATACCCAGAACTTTGTTGCGTCATCGGTCAACGTATCAAGTGGAATCCACTGATCACCCGTCTCGTAGTCGACAAGAGACGCGTGGCGTTGGCTGAATGTTCCTCGTCGTGAATCCTCACCGGCGAGGCGTACAGAATGGCCATCGAGCAGCAGCGAACCGATGGCGAGAGCTTCACCCGTCGCCCAATCGATTTCTCCTGATTCGTCGAACATTTTCTGCCGGCCTTCGAATTGCTTCGCAAGTTTCGGATGCGGGGTGAACCCCTCGGGGTACTCCGTCAAGCGCGCGAACACGCGATCGAGGACTGGTCGATCGACACCGGTTGGAATCGGAGGAAGCACGCCAATCGGCTTCGGAGGAGGAGGTGCTTTGA
>JAPOIQ010000186.1 GCA_029978815.1 bacterium | reverse complement strand
TGTATGACCGGGCATCAACGGCCTCTTCTCTTCTTCACCCCGACGACATCGACTGGGACCATATCTTCGGAAAGGTTGGCGTTCGTTGGTTTCACACGGGAGGGATTTTCGCTGGCCTTTCCGACCTCACCGCATCCACTGTGAAGGCTGCAATGTCGGCTGCAAAGCGTCACGGAACCATTGTTTCCTATGACATCAATTATCGGCCAGCACTCTGGAATGCTTCATCACACGCCTCCGACGGCATGCAAGTGGTTAAAGAGTTAGCAGAGCACATTGACGTGCTGTTCGGCGTTCAAGACGTCAACGACCTATCATTCCTCCGCTCATCGGCGGATTCACCAATGCCGAGCATCGTCGCGACGACAGAACGAACCATAGAGTCTGCGTCTGTCCACAATTTGGCTGGTCACCTATGGTCGGAAGAGACAGGCCAGATATCAAGTCATCGTTACACAGGAATTGATGTGTTTGATCGGATTGGATCCGGAGATGCGTTCGCCTCAGGCATCGTCAACTCCCTTCTTGATGGCCTTGCGGTATCCGATGCCCTTGAGATCGGGATTGCCCATGCCCTGCTCGCCATGACAACCCCCGGGGATACATCCTCGGCAGATGTTGACGACATCGAGCGCATCATTAAGCGACTCCCACCGGAAATCAGCCGCTGACCACATCCTTCACCAGGACCGCAGGAGACCTGCCATCTGCGACAACGTTGGAGATGTCTGCGTTTCAGTCGTTGGAGTTGTCGAACATCGTTAGACCGAATCCGTACGGGAAGAGTGGATCGTAATCACTGTCACCCACATTTATCGGCAACTGATCGACGCTTCGCGGCCACGTCATCGGCAATGTTCCAGTGAAATCAACCTCACCAAACAACACGTCAGCAATTCCGGCGCCCTCACTCCCCGGCAGCCAAGCCGCAACAAACGCATCGACACTTTCAATAATGTCTGACACGATCAGCGGACGACCAGACACCAACACCACCACACACGGCATCGCACTGCATACCCGTTCGATAGTCGAGAGCTCTGATGCACGAAGAGAGATGTCGAGGCTGTCACCCCTACCTTCGGCATATGGCTGCTCGCCCACCACCACAATGCCAACGTCGCCAGTCAACGCACCATTGCCTCGGCGGTCATAGGTCACGGTCCCGCCATCGTCAGCCGCGTTCTGAATTCCTTCGAGGATCGAGGTCCCAACGGTCGTTGCGCCACTCCCTCCCTGCCACGAAATGGTCCAGCCTCCCGACTGAACGCCAATGTTGTCGGCACTTAGGCCGGCCACAACGATCTCGTTCACCTCGGGTGAAATGGGCAGCACATCATCATTTTTCAAGAGGACAAGCGACTGTTGCACTGCCTGCCGTGCTACTTCTCGATGCGATGCTGAGCCAATATCGTCCAGTCCCGAACGGTCAGAAAATGGTTGGTCGAAGAGTCCCAGATCAAACTTTGCCTGAAGGATCCTCGTAACAGCCTCATCGATTCTTTCAAGTGACACATGGCCAGCGTTGACCTCAGCTCGCAGCGTTTCAATAAACAACTCGTACTCGTCAGGCACCATCACCATGTCGATTCCGGCATTGATGGAGGTTCTTACATCACTCGCGTAATCGCCCGGTAACTGATCTATTGCCGCCCAATCAGATACGACAAAGCCAGCGAAGCCAAGGTCATCTCGGAGCACCTCGGTGAGGAGGTACCCGTCCCCATGTAATTTTTGTCCGTTCCAACTGCTGTAAGAGGGCATCACGCTTCCCACATTGCGCCGGATGGCTTCCGTAAAGGGCGCAATATGCACCTCGGAGAGTTCGGCTTCAGTGACCTCTGTGTCGCCCTGGTCAACGCCGCGAGTGGTTCCTCCGTCTCCTACCCAATGTTTGGCAGTTGCGAGGACAGAGTTAGGGGCCGACAACGAATCGCCCTGCATACCGTCAATGTAAGCGGTCATCATCGAAGCCAACTCCGGGGTCTCACCAAAGCTCTCATAGGTGCGTCCCCAGCGCTCGTCTCGGGCAACACACAAACATGGGGCGAAGTTCCATCGAATGCCTGTGGCGTACACCTCTGCTGCTGTCACCTCGCCAATTCGTTCAACCAGCTCAGGATTTCGTGTTGCACCTAATCCAATGTTGTGCGGAAAAATGGTTGTTCCAAACACGTTGCTGTGTCCGTGAACGGCATCAACACCAAAAAGAATCGGAATGCCTAAACGGCTGCGAAGCGCAGCTTCTTGGTAGCCATCGACCATGTCAGCCCAATCAGTAGGTGTGTTTCCGGTTGTTGGCGCGCCGCCACCTCCTGCCAAAAGTGAACCAAGTGCGAAATCAGTGACATCAGACTCTGTGTCAAGTGCGAGATGGCTCGCTTGAGTCATTTGACCAATCTTTTCATCGAGCGTCATCTGCGAGAGACAATCCTCCACAGAGTTGCATTGAGGAACGAGCGAACCTTGTTGACCTTGCCCGGTTCCACCAATTGTTGTTGAGCCCGCTTCCGACGACATGGTGTCAGAACCTTGACCCACGGCGCTGGTCTCCACTGGAGTGCTATCAGCCGACGATGGTGCCTGACTTTCGGGTGCTGAGCAACTCGCGACAAGGAAGACGGCAGCACACATCGACAGACCAAATGACGATATTTTGCGCGCATGAGGTCTGGCCAATGAAGACAGCAACATGAGAAACCAAACTAACGGTCATTTATGAAACTCGGCAGGAGACTTCACTCGACCGACGTACACCGCGCCTACGTGCTAGGAAGAGCCGCCACCTTCAGGCCGATACCAACGCCGGTTGGACAGCGTCTCCGGCAAGTATTCCAGATGCTGGGCTGACGAAGGGTCGTCATGAGGCGAGACATACCCCTCGCCATGTCCGATTTCGGTCGCACTTGCATAGTGGGCGTCTCGAAGATGAGCGGGTACTTCCCCGACGACGCCATTTCGAATGTCGGACATTGCCGACCAGATCGCTTGCGCCACTGCGTTCCCCTTTGGGGCACTCGCAAGATAGATCGCCGCTTCAGCCAAATTCAGTTGCGCTTCTGGCATGCCAACCACGTCAACTGCTGATGCGGCAGAAACCGCAATAGTGAGCGCCTGTGGGTCTGCCATCCCGATGTCTTCGCTCGCAAAGATCACCATTCGCCGAGCCACGAAGCGTACGTCCTCACCAGCTGAGAGCATTCGTGCCAACCAGTAGACAGCTGCGTTCGGGTCAGAACCTCGCATCGATTTGATGAACGCACTTACAACGTCGTAGTGATCGTCTCTTCCATAGCGAAGGGCGCTTGTTCCGAGAGCTGACTCAACATGATCAAGTGTGACGTGATCGGTCTTGGTTGCGAGTGCGCAGGCCACTTCCAGTGCGGTGAGAACTTGTCGCCCATCTCCTCCGGCTCGTTCAATCAATAGTTCGGTCGCATCGTCATCCGCGGTCATCGCCTCTGCGCGAAGACCCCGCCTCACCAGTTCTCTAATATCGCTGCGTTCAAGGGGCTCAAGTCTGAACAATGTCGACCGACTCCTGAGCGGCGCATTCACTTCAAAAAATGGGTTCTCTGTTGTTGCCCCGACAAGAGTGATCGTGCCGTCTTCCACTGCCGGGAGCAGCGCATCCTGCTGAGATTTCGAGAATCGATGGATCTCGTCAAGGAACAAAATGGTGCCTTGCTGGTGCTCTCCAAGCCGTTGGCGTGCCTGCTGAATGACTCCTCGAACGTCAGCAACCCCCGCAGTAACCGCAGACAGTTGCACGAATGCACGTTTTGTCGAACCTGCAACAGCAAGCGCAAGGCTTGTCTTGCCGGTACCGGGAGGCCCCCAAAACAGCGCTGACGTGAGGCGATCGGTTTCGACAAGAAGTCGAAGAGGTGCGCCTTCCCCTACGAGATGCTGTTGACCAACGACTTCATCGATCGATCGGGGTCGCAGCCGCGCTGCGAGCGGAGCTCTGCTCTTCAAATGCTGCTCAGCAGCGGCAGAAAAGAGGTCAGACATCGTGCCA
>JAPOIQ010000039.1 GCA_029978815.1 bacterium | reverse complement strand
TCATCGAACAGCCATGGCAGCCACAACCCATCGTGAGGTATGCCATTCCTTCACCATCGTGGCCGACATAGGTCACAAAACCACCGTGACCAGCAAGGGCCGGGTTCACATCGCTGGCGAGCACCGCTTCAACCTCAGCTGACAGTTCATCGTCACTGGTGAGACCCTCAACCATCGGGGCAGCCGGACGATTCGGGTTGCGAATGACGAGACCCTGCGCTTCGTTGTGGTCAAGGACTGCACCCTGCAAGAATTCGACGGAGTCTGCTGGAACGATGACCTTGATATCACCAATCGTTCGAACCTCGTCGGTGAACGCGGCGGTAAGAAATTCTTCAAAGCTGAGGTCGTAGCGAAAATCTTCACCCGGAGCAGACGCAATCGCCAATCGAAGGCCGAGTGACTCTGCATCAGACTCCGATGCACGAAGGTCTCGAATCATTTCGAGCGCGCTGTCGGTGATCTCAACAATCGTGTCGTTTGGCGCTGCGTCAGCCGCGTCGGCAAACGGGCTCTTCATGTCGTCGTTCTGACCCATGCCCGCAGGCTACCGTCGTCATACATGACGGTCGATTCCTACGTTTTTTGCCCAAGTGACCCAGCCGACTACATCGCCCGGCTCACCGTCGAGAGCGCAGCACTCTCAACACTTGTTGAGAGCCAGCCACTCGATACACCGGTTACGACCTGCGACGGATGGGACCTTGCAGCGCTCGCCACCCACGTTGGGTGGGTCTATCGCTGGGCAACCGTTGCGTTGGAGACCGCAACTATGCCCGATCGAGGTGCGGTGAGCCGCCCCGACTCCCCCGATGAGCTTCACGATTGGTTCACCACAGGAACTTCTGCTCTTCTTGACGCTCTCGCGAATATCGTTCCGGAGGCACCAACGTGGCATCCGTTCAGCCCACCGCAACTCGCTGGGCTGTGGCCCCGCCGCCTCGCTCACGAAACAACAATTCACCTGCTCGATGCCCAACTTGCGTGTTCGGTGGCTCCGGACGTCGATGCCGCAATGGCATCTGATGGCATCGACGAGTACCTCACCGTTGCCCTACCACGGGTACTCGCCGGCGAGGGCGCAGCCGCCCCTACGACAACCTTGCACATCCACTGCACCGATGTCGATGGCGAATGGCTCATCGTTCCGTCAGCCGACGGTCTTGTCATCACCCGAGAACACGCCAAAGGCGACGCAGCGCTTCGAGGCCCGGCGGCAGCGCTACTCGCCGACCTGTGGGGCCGGCGCGGCGCCCTCGGCGAAATCGACATCGCAGGTGACCCTGAAGTGGCGGCCGAATGGCTCGCCATCGGGGGCAACTAACCCTTGTCGACCACCGCAGCCCCATCACAATCTGAACGACGCTCAACCCCACTGCTTGGACCACTCGCCGTGCTCGGCGCGTCGACCTGCTTTGCGCTGTCGTATGTCGTCATCAAATGGCCGGGCACTCCGGGCTCGGTCATCGCATGGTGGCGTCTCGCTGTCGCAACCGTGTTCTGGTGGGTCTTTCTCGCCTATCGGCGCGTTGCGAAAGGCGTACCCTTTCCATCTCGCACCACCTGGAAATACGTCACCCCGGCCGCGTTGCTCTTCGGAGCAAACATCGCAGTGATGTTCACTGGCGCCACGAAGACGAGTGTCGCCCACCTCGAATTCATCAACGCCCTCGCACCGATCGTGCTTGCGCCACTCGGGTTCTTGTTCTTCAAAGAACATCCACAGTGGAAAGCACTTCGATGGGGCGTCTTCTCATTCACCGGGATCGCGATCGTGCTGTCATTTGGCCCCGAAAACGGGGTCGCGACCGTTGAGGGCGACCTCTTAGTCGCCACCGCATTCTGCGCGTTTCTCGGTTACCTGCTGCTCACCAAACGAGCCCGAGCCCACGGAGTCACCACCGTCGACTTCATGGCGGTAATGATGCCGGTTGCGATGGTGGCAGCAACCCCGGTTGCGCTGCTCATCGCATACGACTCATTTATTCCTGACAACCCAAAGACCTGGGGATCAATCTTCATCCTTGCCGTACTCACAGGCATCGTCGCTCACGGCCTCTTGGTCTTCGCTCAAAAAATTGTTCCCATTGCAACGATCAGCATGATCCAAGCTGGCCAACCAGCAACCTCAACATTCCTCGCGTGGGTATTTCTCGGAGAAACCATCTCATTCAGTCAGGCACCGGGCATGGCGCTTGTCATCATCGGTTCGATTCTCGTCGTCATCACCGGCCAACGATCGATAGCCAACTCAAGAAAATTCACCTCGTAGTTGCCGCTGCGACACCTTCATCCACTAGGAAGAAGGGGTGCGCATTCTTGTAACCAACGACGACGGCATCGACTCGCTCGGACTCCACTACCTCGCTCGAGCAATGACAAGCCTTGGCGATGTGGTTGTTGCTGCTCCCGACGGCGACCAGTCGGGCGCTGGAGCAGCAATTTCTGCGATCTACCGAAATAAGCCGCAGGTCAAGAAAGCCCACATCGAAGGCGTACCCGAATCGTGGGCAGTTGCCGGACCTCCCGGACTCTGCGCATTCATGGGCCGACTCGGAGCCTTCGGCGAACCATTCGACCTTGTGGTCTCAGGGATCAACCCAGGCGCAAACGTGGGCCGATCGGTCTACCACTCAGGAACGATCGGCGCATGCCTCACCGCCCGCAACGGCGGCCTCAGCGGGGTCGCCGTCAGCCAAGCGGTATCTGGATGGGGCGTCGAAGGTCAAGCCTGGGACGACATTGTGCTCAACCAAATTTGGGAAACAGCCGCAACGGTCGCACAACACTTCGTGAAAGGCCTACTCGAAGACGGGCTACCCGAAGAACCGATCATCGCGAACATCAATGTTCCGAATGTCGAACTCGCAGACGTCAAAGGCTGGAAGCGAACCACCATCGATTACCGCACCATTCGCAGTATGTCGACCGCATCACTCAAGCCGATCGGCGGCACCGAAGGCACGTACGAGGTCGAATTCAGCTATGGCGACGCAATCGCACTACCCGACCATACCGACGGCGGCGCAGTTGAAGCCGGTTATGTCTCGGTGAGTTACCTTTCTCGAATCACGGACGTCGAGCGCAACGATGCGCCTCACGCCGAGTCCGCGCTCAACTCGCTACTCGGTCAGTAACTCGATACGCTCGACAGCGCAAATAGGGGAGCTCGCAAAAGGCGGGCTGAGAGGGTGGCCAACCGTCACCGACCCAAGAACCTGATCCGGATAATGCCGGCGGAGGGATGACATGAGCGACAACAGCACGAATATCAACGAAACCGTGGTTGTCGTTCTCGGCGCCGATCGGCTTCACCCTCACGCAGTTGCCGACATCCCATCTGATGCATACGTGATCGCTGCCGACTCCGGCCTCGATCATGCACGCTCAGCCGGGCTCACACCGAACGAAGTCATCGGTGATTTCGATTCAATCTCCAAGCGCGGCCTCAAATGGGCCCACCAGCATGCGGTCGTCCACGAATACTCCCCCGATAAAGACGAAACCGACACCCAGCTCGCGATTGCGCTCGCCGCGAGTCGTGTTCCCGCCCGTCTCATCGTTATCTCAGGTGGAGGTGACCGACTCGATCACACGCTCGCCGTGATCGGAGCACTCACCGACGTTGATGTCACGAGTATCCCTGACGTGTCGCTGCGATGGGGCACCAACGTGGCAACCGTTCTTCATGGCCCAGGCCGTGCCAATCTCGCTCCGCCGGTGAAGAGCACCCTCTCGGTGATTGCACTCTCTGCGCCGTGTACTGGTGTCACGTTGACCGGAACGAAATGGACCCTCAGCGACGAATCACTGCAAGTGCTCAGCGGACGAGGAGTGAGCAACATCGTCGAAGGCGCAGTTGAAATCTCCATCCGCGAAGGTGTGCTCGCAATTTTCCACGAACCCCCCGCCAAAGGCTGAACATGAACACCCGGATACTCGCACTCGCCACCACGGCGCTCCTTACCCTTGCAACCGTCGGATGCTCAGGCGGTGCCAACGAACTGACGCTCGTCACCTACTCGTCGTTCCCTGCTGCCGATACCGATCTCAACGACGCGCTAGCAGCCTTCACCGACGAGACCGGCATCGCTATCAACATCCTCAACGCTGGCGACACCGGAACGATGGTGACCAAAGCCGTACTCGCAAGCGGCAACCCCGAAGGTGACGTCATGTGGGGAGTCGACAACACCCTGCTGAGCCGGGCAACGGAAGCCGATGTATTCGAACCATTCGTTGCAGACGCAGCCTCAACATTCGATGCCCAACTCGTCGCGCTCGGCGACGGCATCGTCACACCGGTCGACTTTGGCGATGTCTGCGTCAACTACGACCGGGCATGGTTCGACAACAGCGAACTCGAACCCCCGTCAACGCTCGACGCACTTGCTGACCCGGCTTATGCCGGGTTGCTCGCCGTGCAGCATCCAGGCACATCGTCGCCGGGTCTCGCATTTTTGCTCAGCACCATCGCCCGTCTTGGCGACAAATGGCCAACCTATTGGGAACAGCTCGTTACCAATGACGTGCTCATCACCAACGACTGGGAAGAGGCCTACTACGGCGCCTTCACTCGGGCAGGAGGCGACCGACCGCTTGTCGTGAGCTATGGGTCAAGCCCGCCCTTCGAAGTGCTCTACAGCGACGACCCCACGGCCAGTATTGCCCCGACCGGCGTCATCGAAGACACCTGCTACCGACAGGTCGAATTTGCTGGTGTGCTGCGTGGCACCGACGCGCCTGACGAAGCACGTCAACTCGTCGAGTTCCTCGTGAGTAGGGAATTCCAGCAACACATTCCGCTCAACCTGTACGTGTTCCCTGTTGCCGACGTTGCACTCGACCAGGTGTTTGTCGACCATGCAGTGATCCCTGATGCTCCACCAGCATTGACCCCAGCAGCTATCGATGCAGGGAGAGCATCGTGGGTTGAACAATGGATCAGCATTACCGGCTGAACCGGCCACCACGCTGGTTCACCACAGCAATCTCTGCTCCCCCGGCCGCGCTTGCTCTCGGCTTTGTCATCGTTCCGCTTGCGATGCTCATTGCGCAGGCGATCAGTATTGAGGCTCTCACCACAACACTGTCTGATTCACGAACCTGGGAGGTTCTCGGCTTCACCACTCTTCAGGCACTCATTTCGACCATCGCAACCGTTGCACTCGGCCTCCTTCCCGGTCTTGTCATTGCCCGATCAGATTTTCGTGGCCGACAATTAATACTCAGCCTGTTCGCCGCCGTCTTCGTCATGCCAACAGTGGTGATGGCTGCCGGAGTTCGCGCGCTACTTCCCGGCGAGCCAACAGGGCTGGTACCAATCGTGGTGGCTCACACGCTGTTCAACCTTGCGATCGTCATTAGAGGAATTGCTGCGGCTCCCGTGCCAATCGACGCTGAGCACGCAGCAGCCGTGTTAGGTGCCCGTCGACTCGACATCACACGAACGATCACCCTGCCGCTACTTCGACCCACTCTGATCGGCCTCAACACCGTCATATTTGCTCTGTGCTTCACGAGTTTTGGCGTCGTACGAATCCTCGGAACAACCTCTTCGACCACCCTCGAAGTTGAAATCTGGCGCGAAACCATCATCCTCGGAAGAATCGACCGCGGCGTGGTGCTCGCCATCGTGCAACTCCTCACCCTCACCGTCGGTCTCGGGGTGTGGCTCGTCATCCGACGTCGCTCAACTCCGCACCGCCACGGCCAACGTCAACCAATTTCGCGTCGAGGATCGCTCATCGTCGTTGGAAGTTGCCTCCTCGTACTTTCACCAATCGTTGCCCTCATCCACGGTTCATTTCGCGTCAACAGCACTCTGAGTCTCTCAGGATGGCGCAACCTCTTCAGCAACTCGATCCGACCCGGTCTGCGACTCGGATTCGACCCGCTACAGGCAATGCTGACATCGCTCACCACCGCTGCGTTTGCAACGGCATTTGCTCTCATCGTTGCGACGCTGGTCGTCGCAGCGACCGCGTCATCACCGAACATTGGTCGAATTGTCGATGGCGCAGCCATGATTCCTCTCGGAGTTTCAGCGGTCACCCTCGGCCTCGGTCTGCTCATTACCTTCGATGTGTCGCCGTTTGACTGGCGAGCATCATCGTTCATGACTCCCCTTGGTCACGCATTGATCGCCACGCCGTTTGTCATCAGGCCGGCGATTGCTGCGCTCTCGACCCTCAACCAGCAGCAAGTGCATGCCGCAACAACGCTTGGGGCACACCCGATTCGAGCACTTGGAAACTCGGTTATCCCGATCGTTGCTCTCCCTTTGCTGTCAGGAGCAGGATTCGCTGTCGCGATCTCACTTGGCGAATTTGGAGCCACAAGCATGCTGTCACGAAGTGGAGGCGAGACGCTCCCAATCATCATTGAACGCCTCCTCTCAAGAACCGGTGGAGATTTTCGGGCCCGCGCCTATGGACTCTCAATCATCCTTACATCAGCAACAATGGGAATGGTGATCGCTCTTGATACCGCAGCGAATCGGAGACAGAGATGAGCCTCCTGCGCATTGATGATCTTCAGATATCTCGCGGGAACGTCCCTGTCATTTCACAGGCCACATTCGAGATCGCCCACGGATCAACCACTGTTGTCGTCGGTGCCTCTGGCAGTGGAAAGTCGACACTCCTTGCTGGCCTTGCCGGACTCATCAACATCGATAGCGGCACCGTAAGGCTTGGCGACCACGACATCACCAATATCCCAACCGCCCAACGCAACATCGGGCTCGTCTTTCAGGGCAATGAACTCTTCCCGCACCTCAATGTTGCTGACAACATCGCCTATGGGCTTCGTCGCCAGGGAGCAAACCGCTCTGACTGCGCGACTCGAGTAACCGAACTCCTCAGCCTCGTCGGCCTCGATGGCTTCGGGTCACGAAATGTGCAGGATCTTTCAGGAGGGGAAGCCAAACGAGTCGCACTCGCACGATCGCTCGCACCGCGCCCTGAGGTGCTGCTACTCGACGAGCCCCTGACCGGCCTCGACGAATCGCTACACGACCGCCTCCTTCACGATCTCGTTGAGGTGTTGTCAACCTCACAGACGACCGCTCTGTGGGTCACACATCACCGAGGAGAAGCGTTGACCGCTGGCGACAAACTCCTCACTATTCGTGATGGCGTTGTGAGTTCCACAGAGACTGCGCGTCATGCGTGGGACATTCGAGTCGTCAGCGCAGCAGACACCTTTGCGTTACGCCGAGAAGTGCTCCGCTCGAACACCACAACGACCGAGGTGAACTTCGATGGAGACGACACAGCCGTCCACCTCGCCGCATGTGACCCGGCGACTGGCAACATCGTGGCCATCTCAAGTTGGTTTCAGCGCAACCGCCCTCAACAATCGACAACAGGGCTGCAGTTGCGTGGCATGGCGAGTAGCCCAGAATTCCGAGGTGCAGGAGCTGCCCAAGCTCTCCTCTTCGCTGGCATCGAGCTCGGACACACCCTCCACGTCGACGAGATCTGGGCTCGAGCGCGAGACACCGCTCTCGGCTTTTACCTCAAGCATCAATTCACAAGTAACGAGCCCGGATACGTTGACGATCACACCGGGCTCCCACACCACGACGTCGTTCGACCAATTCGCTAAACGGGTGAGGCATTCCGAGTTGCACTTCACCGTGTCCTCTCTTCGGAATGAACATGATCGAAGCGAACGGTTCTTCCTCAATCTGCGATGTCAATCCTGCTGCGGCGAATCTTCGGGCACAGGCCAACTTCTTTGAGGGTCTCGAACTGCGACGAATACTGCATCACTGCAATGACGACGTCTGGTCGATGCCAATTGCTGACCACTGGCGACTCACGCTCTCGGGTGCGATCCGCCTAGTTGAGTTGCACTGCGACTCATTACGGGCCGCTGCGCTACAACTTGACCGACAAACGTTCTCCGGAGGCGCAAACGGATCTGCGTGGTGGTAGCT
>JAPOIQ010000379.1 GCA_029978815.1 bacterium | reverse complement strand
GGAGTCGAGGCTAATTTCCGAACACCCGAAGCGGTCGGTTGGCTACTAATTGGGACTGCTATAGCTTTGTTGATCGGTGAGCTGATCGGACGTCGGGTGCGCGATTTATCCTCGCTTCGGCTTCCAGATGCTGCCGCGATCGGACTTGCTCAGGTCCTGGCAATATTACCGGGCATTTCGAGGTCGGGTGTCACGATGGTCGCCGGACTTGCTCTTGGGCTAAGACGGGAGGCTGTGGCAAGGTTTTCTATGCTTCTCGCTACCCCTGCGATCGCAGGCGCAGGACTGCTAATTGCAGTTGACTCGCTCGGTGAAGCGGAAAGCGACGAGTGGACAGCCACACTTCTCGGTGCAGCCATATCAGCCGTGACTGCCTACTTTGTGATCGCCGGACTCCTGAGGCTCCTGCAACGCGGTACGTTCCGACCGTTTATCGCGTACTGCGGAGTGGTAGGAATCGCCGTGTTAATCGCTCGTGTTGCGGGAGTCTAGTCGCTGGGTTCTCGTGCTTCCCAGGTGACATCGCAGTTCTCGCATTCTTCTTGCCAGACGTGAACTGCCGGAGGCATTGCCACAGCGAATCTGAGACTCATTTCGTCGCCTTCAGTCACGATGTGATGAACCGTTCCCCTCGGAATCCAGACGATGTCGCCTTTCTGGGCGTGGATTATCTTTCCGCCGGTAAGCTCCCATCGAAGTTTGCCCGCGACTACAAACCACCATTCGTCGAAATTGGCATGCCAGTGAGCGTGATTGCCCTGGCCCGGTGCTGAAGCAATCAAGGTTCCACGGTTCCGTTCGTCCTCGATGAGCATGGTTGACCATGGTGGTGCTCCCATTCGATCGACAACCTCCTGGATCTTGATATGCATCATCCCAGGACCAAAGTCTGCATCCACTCTTGGTGGAATCGGTCCTTCGACCACATCGTTGATTGCGGCTACTACGCCTTCGTAATTAGTGCCCACAGTTGTTTCCTCCAAAATCTTCGCGACAGGGTCTTCGGAGCCCCTGTGCTCCTTGCTGATGTTCGATGTTGCCGCTAACGTAGCACGCCTATTGGTCTGGTCCCACAGGAGTCGAGCAAGATGCCAAGAATTTCAGGCGAAATTCGAGATATAGCCACGGGCGAGAAGGTGCAGGCACGCGTTCAAGTGCTGGCACCTAATGGTGAAACCGTCGCTCCATCCGACGCCATGTGGAAAGTTGGACCTGGCGAGCCATTCTTCTATATCGATGGACAGTTCTCACTAGAAACATCTCGCGGTTTCCACAAAATCCTCGTGGAGCGTGGAACTGAGTTCACGCCATGGGAGTCAACAGTTGAGGTCGACGCCTCCAGTGACACAACGATTGAGATCGAGCTTTCGCGATGGTCAGACCTACCGGAGCGCGGTTGGCATCCGGGCAACACACACATCCATTACGACGAAAAAGAAACAGATCCTGATCGAAGGTTGAAGTACGACTCTCGCGTCGAAGATTTACGAATGACTGCGGTGTCGATTCTCAAACGCTGGGATCTCGATTACGCCACGAACAAATACCCGCCCGGAGTACTAAACGAATTCACCGACACTCATCATCATGTGCAAAGTGGTGAGGAAACTCGCCACAATCATGATCCCGACGAGCCGTTCAAGATCGGCTATGGGCACGTCATGCTGCTAGACATCCGCAACCAGGTCGAGCCAATCAGCAGAGGCTTGATCGCTGACCAGTTTGATCCAGACTACCCACCTCTCAGTTACGCCTGCGACGATGCCAACAATCAGGG
>JAPOIQ010000043.1 GCA_029978815.1 bacterium | reverse complement strand
CCTCGTGCTCGAGGCAATGAAAATGTAGAACCAGATCAACAGCGATGTGAGTGGCACCGTGGCCGAGATTAAGGTTTCGGCCGGTGACACGGTTGGTGGCGGAGACACCGTCGTTGTGATTACTCCCGCCTAAGGAACCAGTTTGGGGCGCCGTGTGGCGCCCCTATCAATACTGCTCGCCGCGCTCAGACGAGGCCCGTTACGGCCCTGAACTCAGCAGGATTGCGCTGGTGGCTACGGGGCTGCCCGCGACAGGCTGTTATTCGGCTGCTTGTGACAACGCTTCTGCGAGTGCTGGGTGCACGAGAAGGCTTTCGACAATGTCGGTCACGGTGAGGTTCGCAGTGACCGCGAGCGCAATCACGCTGATGAGCTCTGCGGCGTGCTGACCAACGATTGAGCCGCCTAGGACAACGCCGGTGGCTGGGTCGGAGACAATTTTCACGAACCCCCGCGGGTCGTTATTGATGAGCGCCTTCGGCGTCGTCGCAAACGGCACTTTGGTCACTCGAATTTTCCGGCCGAGCGCGAAGGCTTCTGCTTCCGCAAGACCGACATCTGCGATTTCGGGCTCGGTGAAGATCGCTGATGCTGCTTTGTCGTAGTCGAGGTGTCTGTGCTCGACGGTGTGAAGTCCCATGGCGTGCTCAGCGACCTTGCGGCCTTGCACGGACGCAACCGAGGAGAGCGGCAACTTACCGCTCACGTCGCCAGCGGCATAGATGTGGGGCTGGTTGGTGACGCAGTGATGATTGATCGGGATGTAACCGCCTTCATCAGATATGACTCCAGCGGCCTCGAGGTTGAGCATTTCGGTATTCGGCACTGATCCGATGGCGAGCACCGCATGGGTTGATTCGACAACGCGCCCATCATCACATTTGACAACGACGTTTTCTGGGTCCGCAGGGTCACGTTCAATTGAAGTTGCCCGGGCGCCTTTCAAGAGCCGCACTCCCCTGCTCAAGAAATCGTCCTCAAGGATCGCTGCTGCTTCAGGGTCTTTGCCGGGAAGCACATGTTGGCGGCTGACCACCAGCGTTACTTCAGCACCAAATGAGGCGAACATGTGGACGAATTCGACACCTGTGACACCTGACCCGATGACGGTCACTTTCTTCGGGAACACCTTCGGCGGGTAGCAGTCTCGGGTGGTCAGAATCCGCTCGTGATCAGGTTCGCACCACTCGGGAATTCGTGGGCGGGTTCCGGTAGCGATCAGCGCCGAATCAAACTCGAGTTGTTGAACCCCATCAGCGGTGTCGACTTCAACACTGTGTGGACCTGTGAATCGCGCAGTTCCGCGAATGATGTCGACCCCTTGGCTCTGAAGGAGTTGCGTCGTGTCATCTTGCATGTGGTCTCGGATGCTGCCGATTCGACGCACAAGCGCATCCTCATCAACTGTCGTTGAGGCATCGGTGAGGCCCATTCCTCCAATGCGCTGCCCAAACGAGATCGCTCCACCCGTCGCAATCATCGTTTTCGAAGGAATGCAGTCGAGCAGGTGCGCAGCACCACCCACGATTTCACGCTCAACCATGGTCACCTTTGCACCGAGCCGCGCCGCATAGGTCGCCGCCTGGTTGCCGGCTGGTCCGCCGCCAATGATGACAAATCGATGAGCCACGAGGTCAGGCTACCGGCGGCAAGATTCAGCCGACTGCTCCAATTCGTTGGCTCGCGAGCAACCCCTTGGGCGACGGCCTCCCAAGCAGGAAGAACGTCGGGCGGTACGATGCTTTCTCGATGAGTGGCGGAAATGAACAACACCCCCCTGCAGACGACACCGCCGCGGGACTTGACGACCAGCAGACAGGAAGCGGCTTGCAGGCCGAGCGAGTCCGGCGCTCTGCGCAGGTTGACGAGATTCGTGCATCGGGTGCTGAGCCGTATCCGTACAGATTTGATCGCACAGATTCGCTCGCCGAAGTTCGTGCTCGCCACGCAGATCTTGAAGCAGGTTCCGAGACAGATGACAGGGTCTCGGTTGCCGGTCGAATCATGCTTGCTCGCGACTCCGGGAAGCTGATTTTCCTCACCATTCGAGATCGCTCTGATGAAATTCAACTCTTCGTCTCAAAGGCCGTAATTGGGGACGAGGGGTTCGATGCGGTGAAGTCACTTGACCTTGGTGACTGGGTTGGGGTATCCGGCGAGGTCATGACAACGCGCAAGGGTGAATTGTCGGTTCGAGTCTCGCAATGCCAGTTGCTCTCGAAGGCGATTCGACCGCTTCCCGATAAGTGGCATGGCCTGACTGACGTTGATACGCGTTTCCGCCAGCGATATGCCGACCTCATCGTGAATGATGAGGCCCGTCGCCACTTCGAAATTCGTCACGCCATGATCTCGAGTTTCCGTCGGACTCTCGCTCATGAAGGTTTCATCGAGGTCGAAACTCCAGTGCTTCATGTCGAGGCCGGCGGAGCGCATGCTCGACCGTTTGTTACCCACCACAACACCCTCGATATGCAGCTCTATCTGAGAATCGCGCTCGAACTTCATCTCAAGCGGCTCATCGTTGGCGGCATGGAGCGGGTGTTTGAGATCGGAAGAATTTTCAGGAACGAGGGCATCTCAACTCGTCACAACCCCGAGTTCACAATGATGGAGTTGTACCAGGCGTTCGCCGACTGGACCGATGTCATGAACATCACGGAATTACTCATCACCAACGCAGCCCGTGACGCAATTGGTACGACGACCCTCACGATTCGCGGAACGGAAATCGACCTCGCTGACCCGTGGCCGCGGGTCCGAATGATCGATGCTGCGAGCGAAGCAGTCGGTACCGACGTGCATCCATCGATGCCTCGTGATGTGCTTGCCGATATCGCTGCGAAGAACGGTGTGAAGGTCGCTCCGCAATGGCTTCCCGGCAAGATCATTGAAGAAATCTTCGAAGCTCACTGCGAGGCGGGAATCGTCCGACCAACATTCGTCACTGGCCACCCGGTCGACATCTCGCCACTTGCTCGGGTGCACCGAGATGACCCTCATCTCACCGAACGATTTGAGTTATTCGTCGACGGGCGTGAACTTGCAAACGGATATTCCGAGTTGAACGACCCTGTTGAACAGCGTGCGAGATTTGAAGACGAGCAGGCAGCGAAAGAGGCCGGTGACGCAGAACGTGGCACGGTTGATGAGGATTATCTTCGTGCACTTGAGTACGGCATGCCTCCTACTGGCGGGCTTGGGATCGGAATGGACCGAGTCGCAATGCTGATCGCAGGTGTTGACTCGATCCGCGAAGTCGTTCTGTTCCCAACTCTCCGACCTGAGGTGATCACACATGAATCCTGACGACCAAAGCGCACCAACATCGGTTCGGATGGCGTGGGGCGCTGGCTGGGTAACGACCGATGACAACGGCATCGATCTTGATGCAGCGTTTGGATGGTTTGGCTGGGGCGAGGGCGGCGAGGACGGTCTTGCTGGGCTGCGTGAAACACGAGATGATCTCCGCAACGTCACTATTCGCCCTGTTCGTATCACCATTGATGTCGATGAGGCACCTGCGTCTGTTGCTGACGGTTACCTGCGTCTTCACCTGCTGTCGGGCAGATTGGCTACCCCGCGTTCGATCAATCTCGACGGCGTGTTTGGTGTGTTGACGAATGTTGCCTGGACCAGTTTGGGGCCTGTTGCGTTACATGAACTCGATGCGACTCGCAATCGTGCACGGGCGGTCGGTCAGTATCTCACGGTCAACGGCGTCGATAAGTTCCCGCGGATGACCGACTATGTCGTTCCGTCGGGAGTGCGAATTGCTGATGCTTCCCGTGTGCGCTTGGGTGCTCACCTCGCCGAGGGCACAACTGTCATGCACGAAGGCTTCTGCAATTTCAACGCTGGAACTCTCGGGGCATCAATGGTCGAGGGTCGTATCTCCGCAGGTGTCGTCGTTGGCGACGGTAGCGACATCGGCGGTGGCGCATCGATTATGGGCACGTTGTCAGGTGGTGGAACAGCACAGATCACTGTTGGTGAGCGCTGTCTCCTCGGTGCAAATTCTGGTATCGGCATCAGCCTTGGTGACGACTGCGTGATCGAGGCTGGCCTGTACGTCACGGCGAGCACACCAGTGCTCACCCCCGACGGCGATGTGGTCAAAGCGGTAGAACTTTCGGGTCGGTCAGGCCTGATGTTCATTCGTGACGGCCAGACAGGACAAGTCATCGTTCGTCAACGAACCGGTTCATGGGGTGCTCTCAATGACGCCCTTCACAGCAACGACTAATTCTCTCTCGTGTCGAACCAGCCACAATCACTTCGAGTTCGGGGGTGGTTGTTGGCTGCAGCTGGCATGTTGTTTGTCTCGACAGACTCGCTATTTGTGCGCCTCGGTGAGGGTTCGGGAGCGACGATGGCGTTCCTCATGGCCTGTGGCTCAACGCTGTCGCTTGGCCTCGCTGCCATCTTGCGGCCTGGTGGGCGGGCAGCATTTCGACATTCGCTGCTCACCACTCCACGAGCGATTCTGCTCGCAGCAGTACTCGGGGCGGCGACTCAGTTCTCCTTCATCGTTGCAGTGACTCGGACGTCGGTTGCAAATGTTGTCGTGATCGTCGGTGCATCGCCGATTGCGGCGGCAATTGCTGCCTTTCTCCTGCTCAGGGAGCGACCTGAACGCCGTGTGCTGTGGGCGATTGTCGTTACCGCTATTGGAATCGGGGCGACGATGTCGGGTTCGCTCGGATCGCCGTCACTCGGTGGGGACGTTGTTGCAGTCGTTGCGATCTGCGCATTTGGGCTCTCAATTGTTGTCTGGCGAAAACATCCTGACCTTGACCGGCCATCTGCACTTGCGTTGGGGTCACTGGTGATGGCCATCGCCACGCTTCCGGTAGTCGAGTGGTCGTCAATTGACCTCCGAATGTTGCTCGCCGGTGGAGCGATGGGTCTCATTGCGAATCCACTTGGCCGGATGCTGTACACGGCTGCACCGCGCTATGTCCCGACTGCTGAGGTCGCGCTCTTTGCTCCGGTTGAAACCGTGGCTGCCACCGTCTGGGCGTGGTGGGCGTTTGCCGAGGTGCCGGCAGCTCGCACAATCATCGGTGGCGTGATCGTTCTCGCTGCAATTGGGCTTGCAACCTGGCCTGAAGCAGCGACCACGACCGCAGATTCGTAGCGGAATCTCGGTTGCAATCTCGGTTGTTTAGTTCACTGGCATGACACGACCGACAAAGTCGATCACTGCAGCGTTGAAGATGTCATTGCGGTCACCGGCGACCATGTGACCAGCATCCGCGACATCAGCTATCTCAGCGTGCGGAACGAGTTCTTTGAGCTCGGTCACGCTCTCGTCGCTCACGATGTCGCTCATTCGGCCCCGCACGAGCATTGTCGGAATATCGATAAGGCGTGCCGCGTCGCTGAGTTCGGTTCGCACGATCGTGCTGCTCTGCTCTTCGGCTTCATTTCGTTCGCTGACAAACCTTGGGTCCCAATGCCAGTACCACCGTCCGTCGCCACGTTGCCGAAGGTTTTTTCTTAAACCAGACGGATCTTTTGGTCGTGGCCGATGTGGGTTGTAGAGAGCAACCGCGTCTGCTGCTTCCTCAAGGTTGTCGAACCCGCGCATTCCCGCGCGCATAAATTCTTGAATTTTGATGCGGCCTGCTGTTTCGATTCTTGGGGCGACATCGACGAGCACAAGACAGCTTGCGAGCGGGGTACTCGCAGAGCGCGAGTTGGTTGCAAGCGCAAGCATTGAAGCAAGTCCTCCAAGAGACGCTCCGACCAGCGCTGGTGGTCGAGAGCAAGTGTTCGCTACTTCGATGAGGTCGTCCGCATAGCGCTGCAGGGAATAGTCACCGTCGGGCGACCAGTCGCTGTCGCTATGACCGCGGAGGTCGATCGACACCGCCCGATAGCCCGCATTCGCAAACGCTGCTCCGGCGCCTCCCCATGCATGCCGGGTCTGGCCGCCTCCGTGCATCAGCATGACGGTCGGAGCATTGTCATCTCCATAAATATCGGCCGCCAAGGTGAGCCCGCTTCCCGCAAATCTGATCGTTGCTTTCGGGGCGTTTCCAGTCTCGGAGGTCGTGCTCATGTGACCATCGTGGCAGGTAGCGTTCGCCGTCATGCCAGCGGCCGAATCGCTACTTTCATTTGCTGCTGCGTCATTCGTGTTGCTCATCATTCCGGGCCCTGCCGTGCTTTACATCGTCAACCGCTCGATGTCAGATGGACGATCTGTCGCTCTTGCTTCCGTTGCCGGCTTGGAAATTGGAAACTTCTCGCATGCGGTTGCTGCGACAGCCGGATTGTCCGCAGTTATCGCTGCATCTGCAACCGCATTCGGCGTCATCAAGTGGGCTGGAGCGATCTACTTAGTTGGAGTGGGCCTCACCACGTTGATCCGCCGGCCTGACCGGGTTGCTCTTTCGGTTGATCACCTTCCGAAACGCCGAGCATTCACTCAAGGAGTAATCGTCAACGTCTTGAACCCGAAGGTCGCCTTGTTCTTCTTGTCGTATCTGCCGCAGTTCATCAATCAAGATCGCGGACCTGCATGGTCGCAGGCGCTCACACTAGGCATCCTGTTCGTTCTCATCGGGTGTGTCACTGATTCGATTTGGGCGATCACAACAAGCGGTCTCAGAGATGTCCTGCTCCGGGGAACGTCGCTCTCGTTTGTCCAGCGCTGGGTTTCAGGATCGGTATTTGTCGCTCTCGGTGTGCTCGCTGCTCGAGCCCACAGAGTCACGTAAACATCACCGGTTCTCTTGCGGAGCCTGTGGGGATGGTTGGCGCTCGAAGGTGAGAACCACAAGACCGATCAGCACTACGACACCTGATATCAAACCGCTCGCGGAGAGCCGCTCCCCCAGCACAACGAACGCTGCCCCTGCAGCCGTGAGCGGTTCGACGAGCGTGATGGAAACAGCTGTTGAGACGGGAAGTACCCGCAGCCCCCACCCGTACAGCATGTAGGCCACGCCGGCGGTGAGCACGCCGAGGTGAAGCAGCATCACTGCCCCGGAGGCTGACCACATCCAAGCCATTTCGCTTCCCGCCAGCACCTTGATGATCATGAACGGCGCAAGGATGATCGCAGCTACGCCGAACTGTGCAGCAAGAGCAATCGTTGATGACAGCTTCAACTCGATGAGCGAACTTGTTGTCTGGGCGTACATTGCGTAGCCGAGACCCGCTGCAAGGGCGAATGACACCCCGCTGATGGTGAGTTGTGCGTCGTCTGACCCACCACTGCCCGTCATGACCAACACCGCAACACCTATCAACATGACGGCGGTTCCGATGAACCATTGCGGCTGCAGCGGTCGTTGTCGAATCGCACGATCGATTCCTCCGGCGAACATTGGGCCACTACCCAGCGCAATGACCGTGCCGATTGCAACTCCGCATTCTTCAACTCCTGCGAAGAACGATGGCTGATAGATCGCAGCACCGACACCACCTAATGCGATATATCGTGCTGCCTTCGCGCCGACTGCAGCACTTCGCTCGCGAGAGATGAGTGCGCATGCCAACAACGTGATCGCTCCAAGAGCGATTCGTAGCGTGCCAACAAGCCATACCGAGGTTGCACTGGGGCCAAGCGAGCGAGCTGTTCCGGTGGTGCCGAACAGCATCGCTGCTGCGATGACAGCGATGACCGCTCGGCGTTGCATGGCGACATTCTCACACCCAGGAAGCACCTCCACACCGTTGAGTGGCAGACTGGAAACATGACAGCAGAGACGTCGTCTACTGAAGCATTTACAACGGTGCGTGACATCGTGATGGCGCGTCGCACAAACATGCTCGTTGATCGTGAACGTGAAGTGCCCGAGTCGGTCATTAGGGATCT
>JAPOIQ010000403.1 GCA_029978815.1 bacterium | reverse complement strand
TTTTCAGTCAACTTCCTCAGTAGAACGGGGCGTGAAACGGTTGATCACCTTCAAAAGCGAGATGCCGCTTTCGCGAACGAGGTGATCGACTCAGATTTCCTTGATAGGGAACTGCGTATCTCGAGTGACATGACGGCTTCAAGTCGGCGAGCGCTTATACTTTATGCATCGGATAAACAACTGCCTGATGAGATTGACGCAATGCAAGAGGTTCTTCCTTCCCAATCGCTCGTGATTGTGCGACACGGCGACACTGAAACACTGAAGCTGATCAAGACTTCGCTACATCACCCCATCATCGCGCAGATGAGCGAGCACACAGGAGAGCACTTTGAGAATATTCCTGACCTTCGCCTGACGACCACGGTCGATGGAGAGACACCGGACAACTGGGCATTCATGATTCGCACTCCGGGGTCCATCGATGACGCAGAGGGGTGGAAAGAGATCCTGGAATTGGCCCGCCAAGCGCAGGGCAAAGGTGCGCGGCTGCTGTTAGTTGAGGCTGCTGAGTCAACGACAGATAGACGCGCCCTTTTGACGCATGCAGGAATCATGCTTCGACCCGACATCTCCATTCCCCTGATCTTGGCACCGTGTAAGAGCGACGCTGAGGGGCTCATACATCTGAATGCCGGCCGAGCAGATGCGATAGCTGGATACATCGGCCCTCACTACTTTCGTAGGGCCCATGACGCTCTCGCACTTCAAGCGCTACTAGAACCGAGAGGCATCGTGGTTGTCGGTGCTTCACAGGACCCGTCGAAGCCTGGGCATGTTCTGCTGCGCAACCTTGATGCATTCAAAGGCACCGTTATCGGGCTCAGTCGCCACGCAGGAAATATCCACGGAAGAACAATCGTGGATGACACCCGGGAAATTCCCGATGATGTCGAGCTCGCCATTTTGGCCGTCCCAAGCTCGGCAGTACCAAGTTCCCTCGAGCTTCTCGCCAGGCGGGGCGTTCGCAGCGCGATCATTTGCTCCGGAGGTTTCGCCGAACTGCAAACAAGTGAAGGCCGTGATCTCCAAGACCAGGTTGATGCAACCGCAGCCAAGTACGGCATTCGTGTTCTGGGGCCGAATCCCGCGGGCATGGCTATTCCCCACCTCAACTTGCACGCCTCTTTCGTCCCCGCTGTAACTCAGCTGACACACGGGTCTGTTGCCGTCGTCGCTCAGAGCGCAGGAGTGGCACATGCTGCGGCTCTGGCCCTCGAGCAGGAAGGCCTCGGTGTCGGTCTCATGATCGGAGTTGGTAACGCCTGCGACATTGACCTGCCGGAACTCATTCAAGCAACTGCCCTCAGTGGCCAATACGCTGCCATTGCGGTCTACCTCGAGGGAACTGCACATGGCTCGGAACTCTTGGAGGCCATCAGGAAGAGTAGCCGTGAGGTCCCCGTGGTTGTTCTCAAATCTGGTATTTCCGATGTGGACCGACTGACGGTTTCCCACACGGGTGCGATCGCCGGTGACTGGGCAGTCGCACAATCTCTCCTCACGGAAGCTGGAGCAGTGGTTGTCTCCACTCTTGGAGACCTCGTTAACTCGATCGCAGC
>JAPOIQ010000314.1 GCA_029978815.1 bacterium | reverse complement strand
TATATCTCAACATTTGATCGCCTCGGACTCCCATATGTGATCGTTTCGGCGATGTCGGGGGCAATGGGAGGCTCGGCATCAGAGGAATTTCTTGCCCCAATCGACGTAGGCGAAGACACCTTTGTTCAATGCACGTCATGCGGCTACGCGGCAAACACTGAAGCAGTTCTTGTTGCCACCACCTCACCCACCGCGAGCGACCACCCCGCTGCGCTCGTCGTTGACACGCCGAACACCCCAACGATTGACACTCTCGTCACTCATCTCAACGAAAGTTCAGCAACCCAAAGGCCTGACCGCCCATGGACGGCAGGTGACACCCTCAAAAATGTTCTCGTCAACCTCGTCAACCCTGACGGGACCGTCGAGCCACTTGCGATTGGCGTGCCGGGCGATAGAGAGGTTGATCTCAAGCGTGTCGAAGCACAGGTCGCTCCTGCTGAACCTGCACCGTTTACTGACGCAGACTTTGAGAAATATCCAGCTCTCGTGAAGGGCTACATCGGCCCAGAGGTGCTCGGAGCGAACTCACCTTCTGGCATCCGGTATCTCGTCGACCCGCGTGTCGTTAATGGAACCTCCTGGGTAACTGGTGCGAACACTGCCGGCAACCACGTCATCAACCTCGTCTGCGGCCGAGATTTCACAGCCGACGGCTCAATTGAGGCAGCCGAGGTTCTCGAAGGCGACCCCTGCTCCGAATGCGGCGCAGCACTGACGATCGCTCGCGGCATTGAAATTGGACATATCTTCCAACTTGGCCGCAAATACGCCGAAGCCCTCGATCTCAAGGTGCTCGATGCTGAAGGGCAACAAGTCACCGTCACGATGGGATCATACGGAATCGGAGTATCGCGAGCAGTCGCCGCAATTGCCGAGTCTCATCATGATGAGTTCGGACTGCGCTGGCCGCGCGCCGTCGCCCCAGCCGACGTTCACCTTGTTATTGCCGGCAAGGACGACGGTCCGCAGCGTCCGGCCGCTGAACAACTTGCAGCCGAACTCGAATCGGCAGGCATCGAAGTTCTCTTCGATGATCGCGAAGGAGTGTCACCGGGCGTGAGATTCAAAGACGCTGAACTCATCGGAGTTCCGACCATCATTATCGTCGGCCGGGGCATCACCGATGGCCTCGTCTAAGTGAAAGATCGAGTTTCCGGCGAACGCTCCGATGTGCCGATCGGCGATGTCACCAGTCAAATCTCAGCACTGCTCAACAACTCGTAATTCGTTAGGCAAAAGCACTTCGTAACTGCTGAGCAATCCAGCCGATGGCATCTTCGGCTTCAGGAATAAGTACCCGCAGCGAGAAAAACCCGTGAATTTGGCCAGGGAACGCGCGGAGCTCTGCTGCTACGCCAGCCTGTTGAAGCGCTGCTGCATATGCCGCCCCTTCGTCGCGAAGCGGATCAAAACCGGCGATCAGCACGGAGGCGCTCGCCGTTCGACGAAGTCGCTCTGGCGAACTTGCGAGTGGTGAAACAGAAACGTCTCCGGCAGAGATCCCTGTGCCTCCAAGGTAATGCCCAACAAACCATTGCATGCCTGCCTTCGTCAGCAGGTACCCCTCGGCATTTTCGTCAATCGATGGATGCGACAAGGTGAGGTCGACAACCGGATAGACAAGGGCTTGATGGCACAGCGCGTCGCCGAGTTCGAGCGCGACGAGCGCAGCAAGATTCCCTCCTGCAGAATCTCCACCGACGGCAACACGCGTGTGATCGAGACCGATTTCTCTTCCGTGCTCAAGCACCCATTTCGTCACCGCAGCGCAATCCATCACTGCGGCCGGTGCCGGATGTTCGGGAGCAAGCCTGTAATCGACCGAGATCACGGCACACCCAGTTGCCGCAGCAAGGTCTTGACAAACGGCTATCGAAGCGGCCGACGAACCGATCACCCAACCCCCACCATGGAACCAGACCAACACCGGCGGCTTCGCCACATCACGTGGCCGCACCACGTGGCAGAGAACCCCGTCGATTGTCAACTCAGCAACCGACTCGACATCGGCCCCTTCTCCCCCGAATGGCGCCATTGCGTCATATGCGGCTCGAGCATCAACTGGAACAGATTCGTGAAGGGGTGGTCGACCGGCGTCGACAAGCATCTGCAAGAAATGAGCGGCGGAGGTCTAATAATTCGAAATAGCCTTAGGACATAAAAGCTATCATCAGAGAGATACCGAAATTGCAGAAATAGTTGAGGAGTAATTCACATTTGAGCAAGCACAGCCGAGGCTCCGGAAAACAGCAAAAAGAAGTGAAAATAAATGTGCAGAAGGCGTCTTCTAATCATAAAACGACAGAGGAGGTAGAGGATAAAGCTCTTTTATATATAGACGACCAGAAAGCTTACAGAAGTTAAGTTC
>JAPOIQ010000347.1 GCA_029978815.1 bacterium | reverse complement strand
GGTGTAGCCCATCTTGGGGTCGTTCCGCCCGTTAGGCGTCCCCGTGCCTCCCTTGTTCGGTGAGCGTGCGTACGACATCCCTATTACCTCAACCAAGTCGATGGTCGGGCACTCACTGGGAGCTTCGGGTTCACTCGAAGCGATCGCAAGCATCAAGACCATCAACGACAGCATCATTCACCCAACGATTAATCAGGTCACATCAGATCCTGATTGTGATTTGGACTACGTTCCAAACACTGCTCGTGAAACGAACGTTGACGTGGTGCTTTCGAACAGCTTCGGATTCGGCGGACAAAACGCCTGCCTGGTGATCAAGAAGTTCACCGCCTAGTCGACAGCGGACTTACGCAGGAAAGACGATAACTGCCGCATCATCACGCGGCAGAACGCGTACTCGATCCCCAATTTCCATACCGTTAGCAACTCGCTTGCGAACGCGTATTACTGTTCCTGAGTCGAGCTTTACGCTGTACTCACTGAACTCGCCCTCGAACTCTTTCAACTCGACAGTCGCCGTTCGTTGAGTCTCGTCACCAGCTGGCTCGATTTCCAACTCAGATGCACGCATCAGAGCAAGCACTTGTCGTCCATCAGACAGCGAGGTTCCATTCGTAACCCGCGTTGGAAACACACCGGCTTCTGTAACGACAACTCCACCGCGATAAATCCCTGGGATTAGTTCACACGACCCAATCATTCTTGCAACTTCGGCTGAGACTGGATTCTGGTAGACATCTTCCGGAGTGCCAATTTGTTCGATCTTCTGTTCACCCATCACTGCAATGCGATCGGATGTTGCGAGTGCTTCTTCGCGGTCATGAGTCACCAGCAGGGTTGTCGCTCCGGTTTCCGCAACGATCTGTTTGATGTCTCTCCGCAAAGCTGACCTGAGCTGACGATCCAGGTTGCTGAATGGTTCATCGAGAAGTAGCGCTACCGGGTCGGGAGCGAGAGCACGAGCGATTGCCACTCGCTGCTGCTGACCACCGGAGAGTTCGTGAACATATCGGTCTTCGTACCCACTCATTCCGACTAATTTCAAAACGGGTATGACCCGATTCGCTCTCTCTTCTTTTGGAAGGTCTTTCAGTCCGAATTCAACGTTTTTCGCAACTGTTAGGTGAGGGAATAAGGCGTAGTCCTGAAACACCAGTCCAGTTCGTCGTTGGTCGGGTGGGACGTGCATAAAAGATGAGCCGACAAGCTGCCCACCTACGCGAACGTATCCATCGGAGACCTGCTCAAATCCGGCGACCACACGGAGTGCTGTAGTTTTGCCTGCTCCGCTTCGCCCGAGAATACTCACGAACTCGCCAGGACGTACCAGAAGATTGAAGCCGGTTATCGAGGGACGGTCTGAGCCCGGGTAACTGCACTCAACATTCTCAAGGTGAATGACACCGGTATCTTCAGACAACGAAGGATTCGTTACAGCACCACTTTGTGATTGCTGCATCGAGGAATCGGCTGGTTTACTCCAGGGAAATCTCACCGGGCAGCCTCTTCAAGATCAATTTCTCGCTTCTGTTTTTCACTGTCATCGCCGTGACCTCTAAGCGTGAGGTACGCAGTAGGTATACCTGCTGCTATCACGAGCAACAACGCAGAAGCGGCGGTCTTTGCAAAGAAAGCTTCAGACGCAGCCGACCAAATGGAGGTCGAAAGCGTTTTGTAGCCAATCGGCGAAAGAATCAGGGATGCCGGCAGTTCTTTCATCGTTAGCAGGAACACCATTGCTCCACCGGCAAACGCCCCTGGCATCACGAGCGGAACTGTGACCTTGTATATCGTTCGCCACTGGGAGCTACCCAGGCTCATTGCCGCTTCTTCAACTCGCGGACTGACCTGGAGAAGTGACGCTCGCAATGATCCGAGCGCAGCTGGAAGAAATAGCACTCCGTAAGCGAAAACAAGGAGCCATATCGACTGATAAAGCGGTCGAACAACGTTGATGCCAAAGAACACGAGCGATAGAGCGACCACGACTCCGGGAAGTCCGAAGCCGATGTAAGTCGACCGCTCGATGAGTAGACTCAGCCCGCTCCTAAATCGAACGGCAAGAATCGCCACAGGAAGTGCAGCGAGAACAGTT
>JAPOIQ010000361.1 GCA_029978815.1 bacterium | reverse complement strand
TCTGCATTGTTCCAGCGGATAGCAACGAGGATTCGCTCACATCGTCAGTTTCGCACACGATGAACGCGTATTGGCTCGGCGAATTAGATGGTGGCAATGGTCACAACGTGAGGTGGAATGGAATGAGCCTCAAGTGGCGTTAGACATAAGTGGCCGCAATCGTGGCCAACCCCCCCGTAGAAAGTTCGATTATCACATGTACTCCTCTCTTGGCCGCTGGGCATTCCGCCGTGGTCGGCTCGTCATCGCTGCATGGATTGTCCTGCTGGTCGGAATCAACGCAATGGCCGGAGCAATCGGCGCTGCGTTCTCAGGTGAGTTTTCAACCCCTGAATCCGAAAGCACGAGGGGCTTCGCCGTTCTCAACGAGTACTTCCCGGGATCAGGCAGCGCCTTTGGTGGCAACATCGTGTTCCAGTCAGAGCAGGGCGTTGATGACCCTGAAGTCGTTGCAGAGATGTCGGCGTTGTTTGCCGAGGTTGATGCGATTGACGGGCTTGGGGTGGTGAGCCCGTACTCGCAAATGGGGGCAAGTCAGATCTCGGCTGATGGTCTGATTGCATTCGCCCAGGTCAACGTCGCAAACAACATCGATCAGGTGACGGCTGCCGAGATCGGAGCGGACATTCGTGAAATGGTTCCCAACCTCGACGGCGTGACGGTCGAGGTCGGCGGAGCGGTGTTCTCGGAGTTCGCACCCCCCGAATCAGAAATGATCGGTCTTGCATTTGCCATCGTCATTTTGATCGTTGCATTCGGTTCAGTGATGGCGATGGGTCTGCCAATTGCAGTCGCTCTCGCGGGTGTTGGCACAGGCGGTTTCGGTGTTGTCTCGTTAATGTCGCACGGCCTGTCAATCCCAGAGTTTGCGCCACTGATCGGCATCATGATTGGACTCGGTGTTGGTATCGACTATGCGCTGTTCATGGTGACTCGCTACCGCGAACTCACCCGGGCTGGCTATTCACCTGAAGATGCAACTGCGGGTTCGCTGAACACTGCCGGCCGAGCAGTCGTCTTTGCCGGTATCACCGTCGTGCTTTCGCTTCTCGGCATGATCACCGTTGGCCTTGAGTTTGTTGCAGGTCTCGGTATCGCTGCTGCGGCAACGGTTGCGGTGACGTTGATCGCATCAATCACATTGGTGCCGGCACTGCTTGGGGTATTCCATTCAAAGGTCGAGGTGACTCGCTGGCGTGGGCTGATTTCGGCTGGATGCGTTGCATTGGCATTGCTTGGCATCGGACTCGGAATTCCGTTCTTGTCAGCCATTGGCGGCGTGTTCGCCATCGTGACGTTGCTCGGCAGTATTGCGATTCGGCCTCTCCGCAAAGAAGTTCCGCCACGACGGGAACGCCCCCTTCGCGAAACAGCCTCGTATCGGTGGAGCCGGCAGATTCAACGTAGGCCGTGGCTGTATGCAGCCCTGGGTGGCGGGCTGCTCGTGCTGCTCGCTTTGCCTGTGTTGTCGCTTCGTCTCGGATTCTCTGACGAGGGCAACTTCTCTGAAGAGACCCCAGCTCGCCGTGCTTACGATCTGATTGCCGACGGATTCGGCCCCGGATTCAACGGCCCGCTTCTCGTTGCGCTTGAGACAAGTGAACCCGGCGATGTTGCCTACGTGCAGGGTCTCGCAACTTCTCTCGCATCTGACCCCGGTATCGACCGAGTTGCACCGCCATTCCCGAGCGATATGGCGAGCCCAGCTGAGTCGGAGGCCTGGATTATTCAGGTCATCCCAACGTCATCACCTCAGGATGAAGAGACAGCAGCCACGGTTGAACGCCTTCGTGACGAGGTACTCCCTTCGGCACTGTCTGGCTCGGGTATCACCGCAAGCGTGACGGGCGCAGCGGCATCAAATATTGACTTCACCGACTACATGGCGAGTCGAATTTTCGTCTTCTTTGGAGCTGTTCTCGGTGTGTCGTTCTTGTTGCTGATGAT
>JAPOIQ010000051.1 GCA_029978815.1 bacterium | reverse complement strand
TCGGGTTCATCGGTTGCTGGCGGGGTCGCTCTCATCGTCCTCGGCATCTTGGGTGTGATCCTCTTGTACGTCAGGGCAGAGGGCAAAACTGGCCAAACCTGGGGTCGGAAGATCGTTGGTGTCAAAGTGGTTCGAGTCTCTGATGGGCAACCCCCGGGCTTTTGGCGAGCATTTGGTCGCGAGCTGTTTGGAAACATCATCTCGGGTCAAATTCTCTATCTCGGCTACCTCTGGATGATTTGGGATAAAGATCGTCAAACCTGGCATGACAAGGTGGCGGGAACCATTGTCGTGAAGGTCTGACCGCTGAGTTGTTCAACCACACGATGGGCGCCGCAAAAAGCCGCTAGTCTTCCACCCGATGCAACTAAATGAATCGTTAGTCGGTCTCACGAAGAGGGGCATCCGTGTAGGAATTGCGGTTGCAGTTGCATCTATCTGTGTGTTGTCGCCTTACAGCGTCTCACATGCCCAAGATGATGGCACTGAGGTAAAGGGTTCGCTCAGCTACAAGGACGAATCGGGGCAAAAAACGGGGGCCGAAGGAGTCCTAATGACTGCTACCGACGAAGCAGGCGTTGAAATGGGAAGTTCCTCATCCGACGTCGACGGTTCGTGGAGAATTCCGCTGCAGCCCGGGACATATCAGATCACACTCGATCCTTCGACTCTGCCAAATGGTGTCGTGTTGAAAAACCCCGATAAGAACCCCGCCGAAGTTCGAATTGTTGAGGGAAATTCAAAGTCCACTCTCTTTCCGCTCATCCTTGAAGGAGCGGTGTCAACTGGTACCGCAACATCGGGTGGTGAGACAACCCCGACTGTCTCTGTGACTGTTGGAGAGAGCGGTGAAGCCTCCTCTAACAACATAAGGGTTATTCAACTGATCGTTGACGGCTTAAAGTTCGGATTGATCATCGCAATGTGCGCTATCGGCCTGTCACTCATTTATGGGACAACGGGCTTGACAAACTTTGCGCATGCGGAGGCTGTGACGTTTGGAGCGGTGTTTGGCTACCTACTGAACGTGACTGGAATTTTTGGACTTCGAATACCTCTCATTGCTGCAGCGGTGATCGTAGTCATCGTGGGTGGCGCTCTTGGTGGGGCCTTCAATAACGTAGTTTGGGCCCGAATGAGGCGACGTGGCTCGAGCCTGGTCGCAGCCCTGGTTGTGTCTATAGGTTTCTCAATCCTGTTCCGCTACATCATCTTGTATTTCTTTGGTGGACGTGCAAAGCGGTTTAGTGATTTCCAGTTGCAGGAACAATGGGATCTTGGATGGTTCCGGCTCGCTCCGAAGGATTTGGCGCTGATGATCATCTCGCTTCTCGTTCTTATCGGAGTGGCGTCTGGTCTCCAATTCACACGAATGGGTAAGGCGATGCGAGCGGTTTCAGACAACCGAGACCTCGCCGAGTCGACGGGTATCGATGTAGAGCGTGTGATTTCACTCGTCTGGATCTTTGGTGGTGCGCTCGCAGGTCTCGGTGGTGTTTTGTTTGGAGTCACCGAGGCGATCAGCTGGGAGATGGGTTTCCGGATTCTTCTCCTCATGTTTGCCGGGGTGACGCTCGGAGGACTCGGAACGGCTTACGGCGCCCTGTTCGGGAGCATCATCGTTGGAATCTTCATTCAGTTGTCAACGCTGGTTATCCCCGCAGACATGAAAAATGTTGGTGCGCTCCTCATGTTGGTGGTCATCTTGCTCGTCCGACCACAGGGTCTCCTCGGACGATCTGAGCGGATTGGATAGGGGCGACAATGGATTTTCTTGCAATTTTCGAAAACACGGTTCGAGGTCTGATTGGTGAGCAGTTCATCTATTTTGGGCTGGCGGCAATCGGCCTGAATATGCATTACGGCTACACGGGTTTGCTGAACTTTGGTCAGGCGGTCTTCATGGCCGCAGGTGCGTACGGGCTTTCAATGGCGGTGGTGTCGCTCGGCCTCAACTTCTGGCTCGGGCTGGTGCTCGGAATCATCGTATTCCCACTCATCCTTTCGCTCATTATGGGCGCGCCGACTCTACGGCTCCGGGCCGACTATTTGGCCATTGTGACGATTGCGTCAAGTGAGATGTTTCGGATCATTGCGAGATCTCCATCGCTTGACAGATGGACTGGTTCCTCCGATGGTCTCACCGCCTTCGCTAATGACTTTTATGAGATGAGCCCTTTCCAGCCCGGCAGGCGCTACCTATTCGGTCTTTTTATCGGTAATCAGATGTGGGTTGTTGTCGTCGGGTGGGCACTCCTCGCAACTGTCGTAACTCTCGTATGGGCAATGATGCGTAGTCCTTGGGGTCGGGTATTGCGAGCGATTCGCGAAGACGAAGATGCAGCGCGAAGCCTCGGTAAGAACGCGTACTGGTTCAAGATGCAAGCGTTAATGCTCGGAGGGATGTTCGGCGCGTTGGGTGGCATGCTGCGGGCAATCGGTACTCAGTCCTCCCAGCCGCAAAACTTTATTACGGACGTTACTTTTTTTGCATGGGTTGCCCTTATTCTCGGGGGTGTTGCGAAGATTGGTGGCCCGGTTCTCGGAGCAGCGATTCTCTATGGGGTACTAAATTTCACGGACATTGCGCTACGTCAAATGGTGCAATCCGGAATCATGCCGGAATCGATCATGGACGGGACTCAGGTCGGTCAAGTGCGCTTCATGCTCATCGGCCTAGGCCTTGTAAGCCTGGCCATTATGAGGCCCCAGGGAATACTGGGTAAGAAAGAGGAGATGGCACTCGATGACCACTGACTTTTCCTCCAGTTTGCGGATGGTCTCCCAAGACCCTGGTGCGGCAAAACCGGACCCCATCCTGACCACCTCAAACGTCAGACGATCTTTTGGCGGTCTTGTGGCAGTCGATGTTGATCACCTCGAGGTGCAGCGAGGAGTAATTACTGCGCTCATTGGTCCAAATGGTGCGGGGAAAACAACGTTCTTCAACCTTCTCACCAATTTCGACCAACCTGATGCTGGCACTCGGGTATTTGAAGGGCGAGACCTTTCTGGCATTCCAGCTCACAAAGTTGCGAATTTAGGAATGGTTCGTACGTTCCAATTGACGAAATCACTTTCGCGAATGACGGTGATTGACAATATGCGTCTCGGCGCAACGAGCCAGGAGGGTGAGAAGCTCGGAAAGGCGCTCCTTCCTTTTACTTGGAAACGACAGGAGGCTGAAGTCACGGCCCGAGCCGACGAATTGCTTGAGCGTTTTAACCTCTCTCACATGCGTGAAGAGTTTGCTGGGACCCTCTCGGGTGGTCAACGCAAACTACTTGAGATGGCTCGAGCACTAATGGTTCAACCAACAATGGTCATGCTCGATGAACCGATGGCTGGTGTTAACCCTGCGTTGAAGCAGTCACTTCTCGATCACGTAAAGGGCCTACGAGAACAAGGAATGACTGTTCTCTTTGTAGAACATGACATGGATATGGTGCAGGAGATAAGCGACTGGGTGGTTGTTATGGCGGAGGGTCGGATCATTGCTGAAGGACCTCCTGAGTCGATAGCCAACAATCAAGCTGTAATCGACGCTTATCTTGGCGCCCACCATGATTCGGCACTTGATTTGGGAGTTGAGTAATGGTTCAAAAAGAGGCATTGCTATCCGCTGAAGGTCTCGATGCGGGTTACCTGCCCGGGATTAATATCTTGAACGATTGTTCTCTTGACTTGTTTGAGGGTGAACTCATTGGGATTATTGGTCCAAACGGTGCGGGGAAGTCGACGCTTGTAAAAGCTATTTTCGGGCTCGTGAATATTCGCCAAGGCAGTGTGCGGTTGCGAGGCGAAGACATAACGAATATGAAGGCTCATTCCCTTGTTAGCCGCGGCATTGGTTATGTTCCGCAGACTAATAATGTATTTCCCTCCCTTACCGTCGAAGAGAACCTCGAAATGGGTACATTCATCGACCCCTCTAAATTTTCGGAGCGTTTCGAAGTGGTTGGTGAGATGTTCCCTAAGTTGGTCGACCGCCGTGACCAGCGTGCAGGATCTTTGTCTGGTGGTGAGCGCCAAATGCTTGCGATGGGCCGGGCGCTCATGCTCGACCCATCTGTGCTCTTACTCGACGAGCCTTCTGCCGGCTTGTCACCGGCTCTTCAAGACGAAGTGTTCGTTCGTTGTCACAAAATTAATCAGGTTGGAGTTTCGATTGTGATGGTTGAGCAAAACGCTTCGAGGTGTCTGCAGATTTGCCACCGGGGTTATGTGCTCGACCAGGGAGCTAATGCGTATACCGGGACGGGTCGTGAACTGCTCAACGACCCGAAGGTGATTGAGCTCTACCTTGGCACTCTCGTCAAACGACATCAAGACTGACCGACGTCCAACGCCACAGGGGTGCCGCCAGAGAATTCGTGCGTGACGTCATACCAAACGACCTAGAAATAGAGAAAGCCCCGGGTTTCCCCGGGGCTTTCTCGTTTCAGATATGTCGTCGAGTTAGATCAGATCTTTCCAAAGATGACGTCGGCGACCTGAATGGTGCCTGACCCATCAAATTCGAGAATCATGATTGAAGCTTCTGACGGTTCGCCTGCATCGACGAATTCGTATGCTCCACCAACACCGTCATAGTCGATGTTCTTATCGTCCTTGATGAGATCCGCGCACTGCTTGAAGGAGGTGCACTTCTCGCCACCACGGGTGACATCGTTAATTTCGGCTGCAATGTCAGCACCGTCGGTGCTGCGAGCAACGAGCGCTGCAAGAGCGGTAATGATGACAGCGTCATACGCTTCTGCACCGTAAGAAAAGTCAACCAGGTCTGGGTCAACCTCGAGGAGACGATCGGTGAACGACTTGATCGTTCCTGGATCGACGCCAGGCATCGTTCCCTTCATGCCTGCAACGACCGAAGGGTCGTCGAATGACGCAGCAAGTGCATTACCCATGTTGCCATCGGTGCCGTAGATGTTCTTGTCGGCTGGGCCAGCGCCTGCCTCAATCAAGCCAGTGAGAATCTTTGTCGTCTCATCGAAGCCGATGATGACGATTGCATCGCTGTCTGCTGCAACAGCAGCTGACACTTCAGCATCAAAGTTTTCTGCTTGCGGGTCGTAAATCACCTCATAGGCGACTTCACCACCAGCAGCCTCGTAAGGGGCCTTGGTGTACTCCAGCAGACCGGTACCGTAAGCATCGTTGAGCACGAGGAATGACGCCGTTCCGTTACCGTCGGCGACGAGAAGGTCGGCCAAAGCGGCACCCTGAACAATGTCGGAGGGGGCGGTCCGGAAGTACAGGCCGTTGTCCTCATAGTCAGTGAATGTCGGAGAGGTGTTAGCTGGAGAGAATTGGATCTTCCCAGCCTTCGTGATCTTGTCAATAACAGTAAGTGAGACGCCCGATGATGCTGCACCGATGAATCCGTCTACATCCTCGGCGAGGAGTCGGTCAACGGTTGCATTCGCAACTTCACCATTGTCGCCGGAGTCGCCGGAAAGCCATTCAACATCAGCTCCGCCGACGCCGCCGGCGTCGTTGATCTCTTGAACTGCAAGCTCTACACCCGCAAATTCGGGTGGTCCCAGAAACGCAAGGTTGCCAGTTTCGGGCAGTAGTCCGCCGAGACGCAGTACGCCGTCGCCCTTTTCGAATTCGTCGCCACCGCCGCATGCAGCTGCAACCATCGAGAGGCCGACGACGAGCGCACCAAATCTAAGTGCTCGAGTCTTTTTCATAGTAGGTTTCCTCCCCCTATCGGACTAGAGCGGGATTGCCCTAGTAGTTAGGTTTCGTAGATGCTACGCCGTAAGGTACAGGGAGGCAATCCTTTGAAGGAATCTTAAGGGCGCGAATTTAGTGCCTCTACACACCGTTGAGTGGTTCAACGACCGGCGGTTACGAAGTAGAGACCCACCCCAAGACGTCAACGATCACATGAGCAGACGCGTGCTCATCCCATGGCATTTCAACAGCAATGCTGAATTCCCCCTCTGAATTCAGTGGAATGAGCGCCATATTGGGGTTGATATCTCCTGAGCGCCAGTTCACATTCGAGACATTCGGAGCGTTCCCGCCGGAGGGATAGACTGTAAGAAAGCCGTCACCTGTTGGTTCAACGACGGTGACATTGGCCCATACGGCCGTTGCCGACGAAGGAATTCGCCCATTTCCCGCGGCTGCGAATGATCTTGATTCACCAACACCAAATGGCACCTCGCTGCCTCCGACACCTGAGCGGGTGTCAACAATCCGAAACGGCTCTGTCGTGCTGGTCAGCGCACCGCCATCATCGGAGAAGTAACCGAATACGTCAACGATGAGGTCAACGGTTGCATCAGGGCCATATAGGTACGGCTGCAAACTGATCGATCCACTCTGGCCCAATCGAACTACGGCAAGATTCGGTCGATTTTCGCTCGGACGAAGGTTGAGATTTGATGCGTTCGGGACGGTGCTGCCAGCCGGGAAGATGGTGACAAATCCGGCGCTTGTGGGATTCACCGCAGTGACGTTGACAACGACCGATGTTGCGTTTGTTGGAATTCCGGCTCGCCCAGTGATCTGCACATCGGTTCGAGCATTTGAGACAAACGAGCTCTCTGAGGGCTGACGGCTATCGAACAGGCGCGTTGGCGCAACGCTTGAAAAGCCGGCCCCGTCATTTCCGTAGGTGAAGTAGCCGGCAAGGTCAGCAATGAGATGAGTGGTAGCTCCGTGGACGTGAAAGCGGATGCGCCCACCCGCTCCAACTCTCACGAGGACAAGATTTGGAACCGTCTGACCCTCAGAGAAATTGAGATTGGAGGCATCGGGCCACTCACCGAAGGAGTTTTGATCGTTGAACACATCGCCCTGGCCCTGCGGGCGTGGACCAACTGTGACGAATCCGTCACTGGTGGGGTCAACCGCAGTGACGTTGAGCAACACGGCGGCAACCCCGTGGTCGGGAACACCAGCTCGTCCGGTAACGACAAGCTCGTGGTTGAGTTCCTCTTCGGCGCGAAAGTCGTCGTTTGAGGTGTCAATCGATCCATCACCTGGCCGGACGGGACCATTGGGAATACCAAGCCCACTTCGGGTGTCAAGAATTCGGGTTGGAGACAGTGGCTGAAATGTGCCACTCGGGGCGGGCGGAGACCCATCACCGGTCACAGTGACACATTCCTTGAATCCGAAACATGGGGCATTGAGGTCAATAGTTGGCACCGACCCGCGTTCGATATCGGTGATGGCCTGGACCTTTTCACCACTCTGATCATCGGAGATGTACAGCGTGTAACGACCGGGCCAGGCGACGCTCATGAACCACTCGTCGCCGCGACTCGGCCGGAAGAAAATGCGCCGTATGGTAGGTCGCCGGTTGATCGAGGTCGTGCGGGCGAATTACTC
>JAPOIQ010000052.1 GCA_029978815.1 bacterium | reverse complement strand
CGTGAGCCTCGGCAACGGAGTGCTCATCCTGATCGATCTCATTCATCACCGAGTGCAACGGTATCGGGTAGTTGGGCAACGAAAGGGTCACAATTGTTCGATGAGACGATCAACGCGCTCATCGGTTGCGGCGAATGGGTCCTTACACAACACCGTGCGCTGTGCTTGGTCATTCACTTTTAGATGCACCCAGTCAACTGTGACGTCTCGACCTCGTTCTCGGGCTCGACGAATGAAATCTCCCCGCAGGCGCGCCCGAGTGGTTTGAGGCGCCATCTCCTGAGCGAGTTCAATCGACTCGTTCGAGCACATCTGTCGAGCTCGTCCTCGTTCTTCGAGCCGGTAGAACATTCCACGTTCCCGAGAAACGTCGTGGTATTGAAGGTCTATGAGTTGGACTTGAGCATCACCTAACTGAAGACCATGTCGCTCTCGATAGGCCTCAATGAGTTTGTATTTGATGACCCAATCAATTTCTCGATCAAGTTTCAATGGGTCGTCCTCGATGGTGGTGATGCAGTGCTCCCACATTCGAAGGGCAAGCATCTCCTCTTCATTGAATCCTCGACGATCGGCATAATTCAGGGCGGCATCAAGAAATTCTCGTTGAATGTCGAGGGCGCTAATTTCTCGGCCGTTCGCAAGTTGAACCCGTCGACGACAGGTCATGTCGTGGCTGATATCGCGAATCGCCCGAATTGGATTTTCGAGAGAAAGATCCCGAAATGACATCGTTGGATCCTTGAGCATGCGGAGCACACAAGCGACAACGCCAATCTTCAGAAATGTCGTGTACTCACTCATATTGGAGTCACCGACGATGACGTGAAGGCGCCGGAAACTTTCCGCATCTGCATGCGGCTCATCACGGGAGTTAATTATCGGGCGGCTACGAGTGGTCGCCGAACTCACACCCTCCCAAATGTGGTCTGCCCGCTGAGAAATCGCATAGATCGGTCCTCGTGCCGTGTTGAGAACCTTGCCGGCTCCCGCATAGATCTGCCGGGAGATGAGAAACGGAATGAGATTTGATGCATACGCCGACGGATCATCACTTCGGCGGGTCAGGTAATTCTCGTGACACCCATATGAGTTGCCAGCTGAGTCAGTGTTGTTCTTGAAGACAAAGACCGATCCACGAACCGACTCGGCTTCAAGGCGCTTTTCGGCACTAATTGCGAGCCCCTCAACGATTCTTTCTCCAGCGCGATCATGGGTGACGGCGTCGAGCAGCGAGTCGCACTCAGGTGTTGCATATTCAGGGTGAGAACCTACGTCGAGATAGAGACGCCCACCGTTCGGAAGGAACGCATTAGATGACCGCCCCCACGCCATCACATCTCGGAACAGGTATCGAGCTACTTCGTCTGGGGTAAGGCGTCGATGGCCACGAAAGGTGCAGGTGATTCCGTACTCGGTTTCAAGCCCGTAGATACGGCGATCCATGAGTTAACGCTAGCGAACGCGAGGCACAGCCGCTTGATCGTTCATTTCAATTGAAACCTCAGCACTGAACCAACTGACGCCCCGAGCGCCTCAGAAATTCCGGAGTCGTCGATCACTGCCGCTACTGGATATCCGCCGGTCACGGGATGATCTCGCCCCAAGATAATTGGGTATCCACTCGGCGGAATCTGCAGTGCACCGACAATCATTGGCTCGCTCTGCCCGCTCGCTGATTGAGCCGGGAGGTTCAGCGCCCGGCCAGTCAGCCGAACGCCGACCCGAGAATTATTTTCGACGACCCATTCAGTCGATGTCAACGTCGAGAGTGCATCGTCGGGAAGTCGATCGAGATGAGGCCCGGGCAGCAACAAGATCTCTGAACGGGCTATATGCGGCGCGATGAGATCTGAGGGTGAGCCGTCGACCACGTCGCCAATACGAAGCTCTGCGCCCACCGAGAGCTCCACTGGAGCGATACCAGCCATCGTGTCCGCGCTGAGGGAGCCGAGTATCTGATCACCGGTGAAGCCACCTGCAACCGCCAGATACGCCCACTGCCGCCCGTTAACCGCATTCACCATAAGACGCTGGCCTTCAAGAACGAGTCGAGGAGCAGTCCACCCGCTCATCGCAACGAGACATCGGGCTGCACATTCCAGCACAATCCCGCCAGCTGTTTCGAGAACAGGCGCGGCGGGAGGGTTTCCTAGACAGCGGTTAAGAGCTTCAGCCGAAGACTGGTCAATAACCCCAGATCGACCAAGGCCGAGATGGGCGAATCCAACTCGGCCGCGATCTTGGATCGAGCTCGCAATTCCAACGCCAAGCACCCTAAAGCCGACCGTCATTCGCGCACAAACCTCACGCGTCGACCCGGTTCAATCAGTGCCGGAGGGATGCGCTCAGCATCCCATAGAGCGGCTGACGTCGATCCGATGAGATGCCACCCTCCTGGCGACGCGCTCGGATACACCGCCGAATACATCGCTGCAATTGAGACGGACCCGGCGGGAACACGAGTTCGTGGGGTATCGCGACGTGGTATTTGCAGAATCGGATCAAGCCCCGAGAGATACGCGAACCCAGGAGCAAAACCACAGAATTCTGCTACGTACTCCCCTGCCACATGCCGGTTGATCGTTTCTTCGATTGAGATGCCACATTGCTGTGCAATGGCGGAGAGATCCTCTCCGTCATATCGCACCGCGATCTCAACTGGCGAAGGGTCAACGATCAACGTGAACTGATCAAGCAACTCGATGGCCTCATTGAGTCGAGAGAGAACACTCTCTCGAGCGACATGATGTTCGCATCTCACCAGCATCGTTGTCTCGGCAGGAACGACATCTGAGACTCCGTCAATGTTGAGGCCACGTAACGCCACCGCTAATGCTGAAGGGAGGTAGCGCTCGAGCCGAAGGTGCAAACTATGAGTGCCCATCGGCACGATGTCAATGCCGTCGACGGTGCTCACGTGAATGAGTAGATGCCGATCCCCTCGGCTTCGAGAGCGTTACGGACCGAACGGGCAATATTCACCGCTCCTGGCGTGTCTCCATGCACACACAACGACCGTAACGGTACTGAGAGAGTTCGTCCTGACTGCGAGGTCACCGTCTGCGTCATGACCATGTGCACCGCACGTTCAGCGATCGCCTGCGGATCAGTCAGCACCGCCCCATCGTGGCCCCTCGGGACCAGGGTGCCATCTTCGTTATACGCACGGTCTGCGAATGCCTCAGCGGCAACGTCGAGACCGGCGTCTTCCGCTGATTTCAGGAGAGCAGAACCCGGTAGCCCGAGCACTGCCATTGAGTGGTCGTAATCAGAAATCGCCTCCACAAGGGCATCAGCGACCTCTCGTTCAGCACAGGCAGCGTGGTAGAGCGCGCCATGTGGCTTCACATACGACACCTCGCTCCCGGCAACCTGGGCGAATGCATCGAGCGCGCCGAGTTGGTAGAGCACGGCATCGGTGAGTTCTCGGGGCGCCATGTCGATACGACGCCGACCAAATCCTGCGAGATCAGGGTACGAAACCTGAGCCCCAATTCGCACATGTTTACTTACTGCATCGATGCACACTGAGCGGAGCGTCGATGGGTCACCTGCATGAAAACCACATGCGATATTCGCGCTCGTAACAATCTCAAGCATCTCGGCATCATCGCCGAGTCGCCACACGCCGTAGCCCTCACCTAGGTCGCTGTTGAGATCTACCGCCGGCATCGGTTGTCATTCTTGCAGGGCTGCCGCAATCTCTGACGGTTCTAGGCGGCGGAAACAACGTCGCTCTCCGGTTCGCTCGAGTAGAGCGATTTCCAACGAGTTTGCTTCCAACTCTCTGCTGTCGCCGGCTAGGGCTGACACCCCGAGTTGGATTGCGCCATTGAGTGTGAGCCCCTCAGAAAATCCGCTTGAGAGACGAGCACTAATCGCATCAGATTCTCCACCGAGCGCACACGTATCCGGGCGATCAATGACGGTGCCGTCATACATGATGTGGAAAATTTGGTCGGCCGAGCCGCTATCGATGCCCACTTCTGCCACAAGAATTTCGACTTCCATTGGCTTCATGCCGTGAGTGAACGAGTTACCAAGCAGCTGGGCGTAGTCGTTTGCCAAACCTCGCGCATCAACATCATCTCGAGAATATTGGTAACCGGTCAGCTCTGCAGATCGAATACCGGCTACCCGAAGTTGATCGAATTCGTTGTATTTGCCCACCCCGGCGAACGCAATTCGATCGTAAATCTCGCTGACTTTCCGCAATGATTGAGAGGTATTTTCTGCAACAAGAACAATGCCGCCCTCGAATCGCCCTGCAACTAGTGCCCGTCCTCGCGCAATTCCTTTTCGGGCAAAGTCTGCACGATCTTTCATTGCCTGTTCCGGCGCAACGTAATACGGCATGCTCATGATGCTGCTCCACCGATCTGTTCGATGAGGGCCCGATATCTGGTTTCGAGTTCATCGTCGCTGACGAGCGACCAACCGTCGCTATCGATGGTGGCAACAACTGGGAAAATTCCCCGGACCATGTCAGGGCCGCCAGTTGCTGAATCGGCGTCAGCAGCTTCCCAGAGGCTCCGTGCGACGAGATCAATCGCCTCGTTCCTGCTGAGGTTCGCACGATACCCAACTTTGACAACAGTGGAGGCGTGCAGGGAGCCTGATCCCGTCGCCACATGATCACGTTCTTCGTAGCGACCTCCGAGCATGTCGTACGCCCACAAACGCCCGACAGAACGTCGCACGTCATACCCGGCAAAGATCGGAACAACCCCCATTCCCTGCATTGCTGCTGGGATATTTGCTCGCACCATTGACGCAAGCTGGTTGGCCTTACCTTCCAAGCTCAATGCGCTCCCTTGCACTTTTTCGTAGTACTCAAGTTGCACCTGAAACAGTTTGATCATGTCGATGGCCGGTCCGGCTGCACCTGCAATTGCGACTCCAGAGTGCCGGTCGGCTTGAACAACTTTTTCCATTGTCCGATGCGAAATGAGGTGTCCAGAGGTTGCACGTCGATCACCGGCCATCACGACACCATTGTCGAATCGGACCGCCACACAGGTTGTCGCATGTGGAGAATCGATCATTGATCCTGCCGGCAAGTTCACTGGCCCATAACCCGAACGCTGCAACAGCATCGGAAAGTCAGAACCGGGGTCTTTCCCAGGTTCGAAGACTGGCATCGCCACCTCTATTCACCACCCTTTTGCACGTACGACCGAACAAATTCTTCCGCGTTTTCTTCAAGGATTTCATCGATTTCATCGAGCAGGTCGTCGAGATCGTCGAGGGCGGGAGAGTCTGCCGGTGCCACCTCAGCCTCAATGACCTCTTCGTTCTGACGCTCTGACTTCTTTCGCTGAATTCGATCTGGCATCGCAACACTTTCTTCTGCGTGGACTATCGGATTGGTTCAGCGAGAGCGGCCACCAGTTCGACGGCCGATGCGCTGTTGTCGATCACGTTAGCCACCAGTTCTGCAGTGCCGCGTAACGGATCGTCCATTGGCACTCTGCGCAATGGGTCGGAGCCAAGGTCAAATACCATCGAGTCCCAATTGGCTGCGATGACATCATTTCCAAAGCGCTCAACACAGCGACCTCGAAAATAGGCACGCGTGCTCTCAGGTGGTTTGGTTTTCGCTCGATCAACTTCGGCCGGGTCAACAAGTGAGAGCAGGCCACATCGCGCTGCGAGGCCCTTTGACGGCCTCATGTCGTGGTACTGAAGGTCAATAGCTCGGAGCGCAGCTGACCCAGGCGCGAGTTGATGACGTTCGGCGTAGGCGTTGATGAGCCGCTGTTTAGCGACCCAGTCGACTCGATCAGCCACCGATGCCGGATTGCTTTCGAGACCCGACAAGATGTTCTCCCAATGGTGAAGCGCTAGCGCACAGTCTTGTGCTCCCACCGCATCGCAGCCGGTCTGCTCAACCCACGCCCGGGCAATTTCAAAGAGCTGCCACTGAACTTCGATGGCTCGCACTGTTGTGCCGTCGTAGGTTGAGATCAATGCTTGCAGGCTGGGGTCGTGGCTCACTTGCGTAATCGCACGTACCGGATTCGCCAGGGCCGGCATTTCCATCGTCGGGTTATCTTCAACCGCAGCAAGCAGCATGGCCGTTGACGCAACTTTGAGAAATGTGGCGATCTCAGACATATTCGCGTCACCTGCGATGACATGGAGTCGCCGGTATTTTGAAGCGTCGCAATGTGGCTCGTCTCGGGTATTCACAATTGGTCGACGAACGGTGGTTTCAAGCCCGACTTCTTCCTCGAAAAAGTCTGCCCTCTGCGAGAGTTGGAAGCCGACCGAATTCCATTGTGCTCCAGGAAACTCACAACCAACTTTCCCGGCTCCGGCGAACACCTGACGGGTAACGAAATGCGCCATGACAGCAGAAATCACCTTCCCGAATGGCAGCGATCTATCGACGAGATAGTTCTCGTGGCAGCCATATGAGTTGCCCTTACCGTCGGAGTTATTTTTATGGACGAGCAGCTCTGCTCCGTCGGGGATGAGAAGTTGGGCTGCTTTCAGAGAATCCCTAATGATCTCTTCTCCGGCACGATCCCACACCACCGCCTCTTGCGGGGTCCGAACCTCAGGAGTCGACATCTCGGGATGCGCATGGTCAACGTAGTAGCGGGCACCGTTGGTGAGAACTGCGTTCACTGGCGTGTATTCGAGTTCGGGATCGAACTCATAGGGATCAAGTGGGTCCGGCGAACGGGCATCCCTGCGGGGATCTTCGGCGATGAGGTCGAAAGCGACTTGCTCCGTAGCCGCTCCGGTGTAGGCATTAATGAGGAGCGCCGAAGCGGTGACCGGATTGTTATCTGCACCACGAACGAGGATCCCGTACTCGGTCTCGAGGCCGCATACCTTTGGCACCGCCATAGATCTACAGATACTGCCCGGTTTGAGTTCGCTCAATCGCTCGGCCGCCACCGGCTGGGCCAGATTCACGATCAACGAGCGTGCGAATGAAAACGATTCGTTCACCTTTTCGACCCGAAACCTTCGCCCAGTCGTCAGGGTTCGTCGTGTTGGGAAGGTCCTCATGTTCGACGAACTCAGAGCGGACAGCATCGATCAGGTCATGGGTATTGACACCCCGCGCTCCCCCGGCAATCACTCGCTTGATAGCAGACTTCTTCGCCCGCCGCACGATGTTTTCAATCATCGCCCCTGAAGCAAAGTCTTTGAAGTACAGGACTTCTTTGTCTCCGTTTGCGTAGGTGACCTCAAGGAAACGATTGAGTTCGTCTGTGCGGTACATCTCGTCAACAGCAGCATCAACCATTTCGTCAATCGACTCGCCGTCACCGATCGGAATTTCGTCGTTCAGGTATCTCAAGAAGACCT
>JAPOIQ010000022.1 GCA_029978815.1 bacterium | reverse complement strand
TGTTGTCGGCGACCTCAACGAAGAACGTGGTGCAACCCTGCTGTCAGAAATTGATGCTGGAGACCGGCTCGCATTTCTTCCAGTCGACGTCGCAGAGGAGACAGACGTTGCGGCTCTTGTTGAATTGGCGATGAATCGCTTCGGTCGCGTCGACTCAATGGTGAACAACGCAGGAATTGGTGGAGCCTTTGGCCCGATCACCGAACAAGAGGTCGAAGAGTGGGATGCAACATTTGCAATCAATATGCGATCGGTCTTTTTAGGCACCAAACATGCTGCCCGGGCGATGATCGGCCTCGGCAACGGAGGCACCATCGTCAACACCGCCAGCGTTGCAGGCATGTCAGGAGGAGGAGGCCCCCAGGCGTACTCGGCAACGAAGTCTGGTGTGATCTCGTTGACCATGACAACAGCGGCTGAACTTGCCGAGCATCGCATTCGCGTCAACGCAGTGTGCCCGGGAGCGATCTATACCGAGTTACTCACTCGAGGAAAGCCCGAACGCACCGACTCGTGGCGGGCAGAGATTCAGCCGTGGCCAGATCGCGGCGACGCAACTGCGATTGCGGATGTGATGTATTGGCTCTCAACCGATGAATCACGTTTTGTGACCGGACAGTGCGTGGTGGCTGATGGTGGTCTGCTTGCAGCCGCTCCGCGCCTCATCGATCACGAATTCAAAAACATGAAGACAATGTCTGGAATCGCATACGGCAACACCGGGCGTGCCCCAGAGGTCCGCCGGTTCGTTGACGGCAACGAGAGCGTGTGAACATCTAGACCTATGAGCGCTCAAGACACAATTTCCGCAATCGCCCAGAAGACCGGCGACATTGGTGCGGCCTTCTATTTCACGCCAGAGACGACGAGCCGAGGTAAAGAATTTGGCCTCGGTGGTTTCTACTTCTATGTCATCGGGCGGGGAGGGGTGCTCGGCGATGTTGAACCTGCAGTCGTGCACTCTGCCTTTGGGTACTTCAACCCGGGAATGATTGAGAAGCTCTGGAATGGCGCTCGTGAGAAGATCGCCCCACGCGAAGCTGCCCGCGAATACATTGCCTGTGCTCACGCTCACGGCCGTGCGCATTTGAGTGGAATCGATGGACTTGATGCCTACGTGGCAGCCGTGCAGAAAATCTTTGATGCGATCGACGACTCCTCCTTTGCGCTGTTCGCCGGTTTGAAAGCAGAGCCAGTTCCGAGCGATGCGCCAGCGGCAGCATTCCATCAAGCGATGGTGCTTCGTGAACTTCGCGGAAGCGCCCACCTCACCGCTATCGCAGCGGTTGGGCTCCCGTCAGTTGTTGCACACGCAATTAAGCGCCCAAATGATGTCGCAACGTTCGGTTGGGCCGAGGGAGAAGTTGCCGAGCCGACCGCTGACGACATTGCCAAGCGTGATCGGGCAGAAGCAATGACAAACGAGATCCTCGAATCAGCCTTTGCGGTGTTGACCGAAGATGAGGCAGCAGCACTTATTGCCGGCACAGATGCAATGCATGCGGCCTTGAAGGGTGAGGGCTGAGCCTGTAGCGGCGGCTCTCAAGACCCGAGAACGGCCCAGCAGCCGATCGTTGAATTGATCGTTTCGCCTGGGGCGGTGTAGAACGCGATTCCATCATCTCTGATTGCAAGAGAGTGGATATCGGCGGTGACCTGTTCACCGGCATTGACTCGACTGATTCGAATGCCGACCCCTTTCAGGTCGAAACTTCCTGTTCCTGCGAGAGTGGGCCTCTCAAGTGGTGTCGGGTCGATGATGCTCAGCAAGAGGTCAACATCGATCGGCTTGCTGGTAAGGCCACCTCGCACAACATTGTTACTCGAAGCCATGAGTTCGATGCCGGTGCCTGAGATATACGCGTGCAAATTCCCTGCATCGAGATGAATTGCTTCGCCCGGCTTCAGGTGAACAAGGTTGAGTAAAAGTGCCACTGCGGCACTGGGTTCATTGGGGTACATCTCATTGAGTTGCCCCACGAGTTGTGCTTCATCTGTCGTCGATGATGCACAGGCCTTGACGATCGAGGAGACGTCAATGTTTGAGCGGTAGAGATCGGTGATGACCGACATTGCGCCTTGAGACGAAAGTTGGTTGGCGAGTTGCACAAGACCGAGTTCAGTCAACAATTCGATCGTGTGAGCGATCGGCCGAACGCCGCAGAGAGCAGTGAACTCGGTAACGGCAATGAGCAACTCTGGCTTCGGTCGGGGATCAGAGAAATAGCCTTCAGCGAAACCTTGCTCAGCCTGCTCAGCGTTTGGGTGGGTCTGTAACGACAACGGCCGGTCCGCTGAAAGAAGTTTCAACAGGTAAGGAAGTTCACCGGCGAGGTCAGACAGAGGCGAGCCGTCATCACAGGTTGAAGGCCCATGAGGATGAGTGCCGAGCCAATACTCGGCCCACGGTTGCCCGTCTGGTGCGGCACCGAGAAGGCGAGGAATTTCATCAGTCGTGCCCCACGGGTAGTGCTGCACGACGCCGGTTATCGGCCTCATCGGCTGAACGATACTGCCGGAGTGTCGCACATCGATGAAACGCTGATGTTCAGAACAGTCTGAGCTCGTCAGGGGCAAGCCCGCGCAGAGCGTCGTAATCAACTTCGACACATCGATATCCGCGTGATTCGGCAAGCACACGAGCTTGAGGTTTGATGACTTGCGCAACGAACATGCCGCGCACCTCTCCTAGTGAAGAGTCAAGATGAAGGCGTTCGATGTAGCGGGTCAACTGCTCGACCCCATCGATCTCGCCGCGTCGTTTCACTTCGATCGCGACAACAGCATCATCCGCATCGCGACAGACAAGGTCGACCGGACCGATCGCAGTCGGGTACTCACGACGAACGAGTCGTAACCCATCTTCCATCACCTCTGGCGCAGCGGCGAGGAGTTCCTGCAGGTGAGCTTCAACCCCGTCTTTCGTTAACCCCGGGTCATCACCGAATTCGTGAGACAGTTCTTCGAAGACCTCATGCAAGTTGATGGTGAGCGTCTCACCCTTCGGGTTCGTCACGATCCAGTGATCGCCGTGGTCGGCAAGGGTATTCGGCGAATTCATCCAGTTGAGCGGCTTATACGCGCCGCCGTCAGCATGAATCGCGACGCAACCATCTGCTTTCACCATGATGAGACGAACCGCTTCTGGAAGGTGAGCCGAAAGTCGGCCGGCGTAGTCAACGGAGCATCGAGCAATAAGAATTCGCACGAGATGAAACTAGACGTTGGTTCAGCGCCTCGAGCGTTCAACGTGGGCACGCATGCGCTTCTGGATGAGGTCGCGGCGCTCCTGTAGCTCTCGATACGTGAGGCGGTCGGTCGAGAGATCAACTCCGAACCCGGCCTTCACACTGTCAAGGTTGACCTGCATCCGTGCTGCGTCGATGCCAATTTCAGTCATCAAACGTTCGCCGTGACGCTGGGCGAACATCATTGAAATATTCGCAACCTCGGCGAGAAGATCAAGATCTGGTGCAAGGCGGGCAATTGCTCCGTCAAGAAACACCATGTTCTTGACATACAGCATGAGTTCTTTCGGAAGACGGGCGCCGTAAGAAAGAAGGGCTTTCACAACCCGTTGAACTTCGGCCACCATTTCTTCACCGGACAGAGTTGTTGGGTCAATTGGGGCCTCATCGAGTCGGAGGTCGTGAATGACAGCCTTCAAATCGGTGTCGTGCGGGAGTGCACCAAGATCACGAAGTGCGGCCATCTGCCCGAGAAGGTCATTTGTCGTAGCTGTCATCATCAGACGGAGAAATGCACGCCGGCGATCATCATCAAGGCGAGCAGTGATTCCGAAATCAAGAAGAGCAGTGCGTCCGTCAGGGAGCACGAAAAGATTTCCCCCATGGAGGTCACCGTGGAAGATGCCGTGAATGAGGGCTCCTTCCATGAACGCCACCATGCCTGTTCGGATGACGTCCTCGGTGTCGATTCCGGCATCTTGCATGCCAGTCACATCGTCGAAATTAAATCCATCAATTCGCTGCATGACGAGGGTGCGGGTCGTAACCAGTTGCGGATGTGGGCGAGGAACGACGTAACGGGTCTGTCCAAGATCGTGGAGCACCTTGGCGACATCGACCATGCTGGAAGCCTCGAGACGGAAATCGAGCTCTTCGACGATCGTTTCCGCGAAGAGTTCAACGAGCGCTGGGGGGTTCGCCAGCGCCGCTACAGGAATACGGCCAACCAAATGAGGCGCTAGCCATGCCATGACTTTGAGGTCGGTACGAACGAGACGGGCGACATCTGGCCGCTGGACCTTGATGACAACTTCAGTTCCGTCGAGCAAGGTTGCCCGATGCACCTGTGCAATCGACGCAGCAGCGAGCGCCGTTGAGTCAATCGACTGGAAGACCTCATTGATCGGCCGTCCGAGATCGCGCTCGATCGTGCGCTGAACAACATCGAAATCTTCTGCAGGAACTTGGTCGCGGCACTTCTTGAATTCATTGACAAGTTCAGAAGGGAACAGGCCCTCGCCTGAGGAGATGATTTGAGCAAGCTTGATGTAGGTCGCTCCGAGAGCTTCGATCGCTCGCCGCAAGCGAAGTGAGAGGTCTGAATGGGATGCCTCTGTTGACTTGAATCGACCGAGGCGTTTGCGGACCCACCAATTTCCAACAGCCCAGCCGATACGGCCGACGACAATAAGCATCCGACCAATATGTGGAACTTTGCTTGGCGTGGTCAGTGTTGGGACCTCTGCCTTCGCGCGGTCACGAACGACGTTCAGACCTCGCGCCCAGACAAGGGAATCTTCGTCGAGGACCCAAGGTCCATCCTCGGTGAATGCCGCCCATGCGCAGTCAGGCAAAGCCGGCTGACTGGTGTCGGAAGGGAAATGTTCGTCGGTGACGGTCACTCACGTCATTCTGCCGACTATGCGGCTCCCGGTCACCTTGTGCTCAGAACTTTGTCGTGGAATCAGAAATTCGGTGATCGTCGCTCAATGAAGGCGGCGATGCCCTCCCGATATTCAGCGGTGCCCATCGCCGAGTCGAGGAGTTGCTTTGATTCGGCAACCGAAGCTGCTGGGTTTCCTCGAAGCACGTCTTCGTGAAGTTGCCGCTTTGCGTTAGCAACTGCCTGCGGGCCGGTCGTTGATGCAAGAAGATGCCCATATGAAACAGCAGCGGCGAGCGTTGACTCGCCATCGGGGAGGACTTCGTTCCAAAGACCCCAATCGGCAGTCTCCGCAACTGTCAGAACTCTTCCTGACAGCAACAGGTCGGCGGCACGGGTGGTGCCAATCAGTCGGGGAAGCGTCCATGACAAGCCGTACTCGGCCGGTAATCCAAGTTTCGGCGCCGCCGTGGTGATTTTTGCGGATGCTGAGCCAAATCGGAGGTCACAAAAACACACGAGCGCCAAACTCCCCCCCGCCACAGCACCATTGACTGCGGCGATGATCGGTAGTCGGTAGCCGAACATCCAAGACAGATCCTCGTCGAACTCTTCTCGCAGGTCACCTCCGGGACGAGTGGTGTCGTCAGCCAATCCGGTGTCATATGAACCGCGTTCGGCATGATCGCCGAGGGCTTGTGAGTCTCCGCCGACCGAGAATGTTGGAGGAGTACCCGTAATGACAACCGCTCGCACATCAGCTCGCTGTTCGAGAGAGCGCATGACAGCAAGTAACTCGCCGTGCATCGTTCCATTCCACGCGTTTGCACGGTGAGGACGATGGAGTTCGACGATTGCAACGGGGCCATCAAACCGGTAGCGGATGGCTCGAAGGTCTGCCGATTCCGGAAGGCTTTGTGTAGTCATCCCCACAAGGCTCGCAGAACTGGGTCTGCGAGTTCGGGTCGGCATACGAGCAGATCGGGGAGCCAGGCGTCGCGTGCGTTGTACACAATCGGGCTGCCATCGATACGACTGACATGAAACCCGGCAGCCAATGCAACTGCCGCAGGAGCAGCCGAATCCCACTGGTACATCCCGCCGTCATGGACATAGATGTCAGCTGTTCCTGTAATGACTGCCATGGTTTTTGCTCCGGCTGAACCCAGTCGAAGCGCATCGCAATCAAGTCCTCGGGCTACCCAATGCGCCGATGGAGGAGCTTGGTTGCGCGAGGTAATGAGAATCGGTCGAGGACGTGAAATATTTGGCATTGCCGGCGGAGGATCCATTGCGAAGACCTGATCGAGGGCCGGAAGGGATACAGCTCCTGCGACAAAATGGTCGTCCTCCCAGAGCGCAATATGCACCGCCCAATCCACGCGGTCACGCTCTGCAAATTCCCGTGTGCCATCGAGCGGATCGATGATCCAGACCCGACCACCGTGAAAGCGCCGGGGGTCTTCTCGGCCTTCTTCGGAGAGCACTGCGTCGTCAGGCCGAAGTGACCGCAGTTCATTCATTAAAAACGTCTGCGCTGCGTCATCGCCAGCGTCTTTCACCGACCAGTGGTTGAGGCCTTGGGCAAATAATTGCGCTCGCGTTTCGACCAGTAGGCGCCCGGCCTCAATTGCGAGGCGCGTTGCGAGTTCCTGATCGTTCTCGGAAGCAGTTGCCGGCATCAGGCAAGTTTCTTGTATTTGATTCGATGCGGCTGGTCCGCAGCGACGCCCAATTCTTTGCGACGAAACTCTTCGTACTCAGAGAAGTTGCCTTCAAACCATCGCACCTGGCTCTCACCTTCAAATGCGAGCACATGAGTTGCGATTCGGTCGAGGAACCAACGATCGTGGGAGATGACCACCGCGCAGCCCGGGAACGATTCAAGACCGGTTTCTAGGGCACGCAGCGTGTCGACATCAAGATCATTCGTCGGTTCGTCAAGCAGCAACAGGTTGCCACCTGACTTCAGGAGTTTCGCGAGGTGAACTCGGTTGCGCTCTCCACCTGACAGCTTTCCAACTGGCTTTTGCTGGTCGGTGCCTTTGAAATTGAAACTCGCAACATAGGCGCGGCCATGGACCTCACGGTTACCGACGACCACATGTTCATCTCCGCCCGTGATTTCCTCGTAGACAGTGTTGTCAGCGTCAAGGTCGTCACGGTTCTGGTCGACATAACTCATCTGGACCGTCGAACCAATCGTGATTTCCCCGCTGTCTGGCGACTCAAGACCCGACAGCATGCGGAACAACGTGGTCTTACCGGCGCCGTTAGGGCCGATGATGCCAACGATGCCAGCAGGTGGCAGCGAGAACGACAGGTCTTCGATGAGCAGTCGTTCACCAAACCCCTTCGTGAGGCCGTTGACCTCAATCACGGTGTCGCCAAGGCGCTGACCGGGAGGAATGGCAATCTCGAGACGATTCGAAGAATCTCGGTCGGCTTCAGCTTCCGCATGCAACTTCTCGTAAGCGGCGAGGCGAGCCTTACCCTTTGCCTGCCGAGCCTTCGGAGCCATCCGTACCCAATCGAGTTCGCGTTCGAGGGTTCTCCTGCGAGCATCATTTGATTTCTCCTCTTGAGCGAGGCGAGCCTGCTTCTGTTCGAGCCAACTCGAGTAGTTGCCTTCAAATGGGATGCCGCGCCCACGGTCAAGTTCAAGGATCCATTGAGCGACGTTGTACAAGAAGTAGCGATCGTGGGTGATCGCAACAACGGTGCCGCTGTAATCCTGAAGGAAACGTTCGAGCCAATACACACTCTCAGCGTCGAGGTGGTTGGTGGGCTCGTCGAGAAGTAACAGGTCGGGGCGGCTGAGCAGAAGGCGACAGAGAGCGACTCGACGCCGCTCACCACCTGACAGCGTGGTCACATCGGCATCATCGGGAGGGCATCGCAATGCATCCATTGCGATCTCAACGTTTCGGTCGAGGCTCCACGCATCAGCAGCCGCAATCTTGTCTTCGAGGTCAGCCTGTTCTTTCCCGATTTTGTCGTAGTCAGCGTCCGGGTCAGCCCACTTCGCCATGACGTCGTTGTATCGATCGATGAGCGATTGGACTTCAGCAACCCCATCCATGACGTTGCCACGGACATCTTTGTTGGGATCGAGTTCAGGTTCTTGTGCAAGGTAGCCAACGGTGAAACCGGGCGTTAATCGAGCTTCGCCGGAATCCCCATCGTCGAGACCCGCCATGATGCGCAACAGGCTGGACTTACCCGAGCCGTTTGAGCCGATGACACCAATTTTCGCGCCCGGATAAAACGACAGCGAGATGTTCTCAAGCACTGTCCGGTCGGGGGGATAGTGACGGGCAAGTTTGTAACAGGTGTAAATGAACTCGTGAGCCATGCGTTGTCGAGGCTAACGCCGCTGATCTTGTAGGGGCTCGTCCTAGATCGAGAAAGCCATGTGCGGCCCGCAGGGGCCTTGTCCCGTGACAACTTGTGTACGGAGCAATACGCTGTGGACATGACTCCAGATGTTGTCGACTTCGCGGCACCGGATGCCCCTGCTCGCTTTACTGAAAGCCTCAGAACGACAGGATTCGCGGTTGTGACGAATCATCCCCTGCCGTGGGAGCTCGTACAGAGTTTGTATGCCGAGTGGGAAGAATTCTTTGTGAGCGGCGCCGCTGACGCGTACACGGTCGGCCCAGATAACCAAGAGGGCTACTTCCCGCCAAAGATTGCGGAAACAGCAAAGGGTCAGACGATTCGTGACCTGAAAGAGTTCTTCCACGTGTATCCGTGGAGTGACAAGTACCCGAAAGAGGTGTCAGACGACGCGAAGAAATATCGCGATATCGCAACCGACGTTGCGTCGACACTTCTTCAATGGGTTGATGCGAATATTCCCGAAGAGGTTTCTCAGAACCTTTCTCGTCCGGTAGCCGACATGCTCACCGGAAATTCGCGAACACTGCTTCGTATTCTTCGATACCCGCCGCTTGAGGGTGACGTGCCTGAAGGGGCTGTTCGGGCGGCAGCACACGAGGACATCAACCTGCTGACTGTGCTTCCAGCAAGCAACGAAACCGGACTCGAGCTCTTGGGAGCAGATGGCGAATGGTATGCAGTCCCCTGTGATCCGGGCTCAATCGCTGTGAACTGCGGAGAGATGCTCGACCTTGCAACGAACGGCTACCTGCCCGCAACAACGCATCGTGTCGTCAATCCGATTGGTGAAGCAGCACAGCGAGCCCGTATGTCGATGCCGCTCTTCCTTGCTGCCGCCGATGATGTCGTCATTGCAAACGGCCGAACCGCTTCGGAGTTACTGGCAGAACGAATTGCAGAACTCCGCAGTCAAGATCCTGCAGATTGACTCACGGCCACTACGCTGACCCCGTGCCTGAACCCGCAGCATTTGGAGCCAACTCATGGCTCGTCGAGGAAATGTACGAGCGCTTTTGCGCAGACGCCGACTCAGTTGGCGACTCGTGGAAAGAGTTCTTTTCTGATTACCGCCCGAATGGGCATCAGGTAGCTGAAACATCGAAGGCGACGCCGACTGTGTCGGCAACGACGACAGCTGCTCTACCCGCTGCGGTTCCGGCACCATCTGCGGCGACGGCAGCACCGCAACAAACCTCCCAACCGGCGCCAGCGCCTTCGGAGAACGGAGTCGCAACCGAACCCGGAACGCCGATTCGTGGGGTGGCGGCGCGAATCGTCGAGAACATGGAAAACAGTCTCTCGGTTCCGACGGCGACAAGTTTCCGAAACGTTCCTGCGAAACTGCTTGAGGTAAACCGCAAAGCGATCAACTCGTATCGCGAGCGCACGGGTCAAGCCAAGGTCAGTTTCACTCACATCATCGCCTACGCAATCGTTCGGGCCATCGCAGATGCGGTGCCGAATATGCGCAATGGATTCGTCGAAGGCTCTGACGGCAAACCGCGTCTCGTCACCGGCGCTTCCGTCAATATGGGACTCGCAGTCGATGTCGACAAAGGTGATGGCACTCGCACCCTCCTCGTACCGGTGCTGAGGGAAGCCGACACGTTGTCGTTCGCTGGATTTTTGGCTGCATATGACGAGATCATTCGGAAGGTTCGAAATAACAAACTCACCGTCGACGACTTCCAAGGCGCAAACATCACCTTGACGAACCCCGGAACGATCGGCACGGTGCAGTCCGTACCGCGGCTGATGCCCGGTCAGGGT
>JAPOIQ010000376.1 GCA_029978815.1 bacterium | reverse complement strand
CCACAACAGTTCCCAGATCAAAGCGCTGCTCAATGAGCACAACCTTCACCTGCGTCGAGACCTCGGCCAAAATTTCATGGTTGATGCAAACACTGTTCGCAAAATTGCAGCGCTCGCTGATGTCAACGAACGGGACAACATCATTGAGATCGGGCCAGGGCTCGGATCACTCACTCTCGCCCTCAACGAATACAACCCAAGAATCGTTGCCGTCGAGTACGACAGCGGGATGGCCACCGCACTCCAAGACGTGGTCGCCGGCTATCAAAATATTTCGGTCATCCAGGCCGATGCCATGCGTGTTGATTGGAACGAGCTTGTTGGCGACTCAACGTGGGTGCTCGTTGCAAACTTGCCGTACAACATCGCAACTCCACTCATCTGCGACCTTCTTGACGAGGTGCCAAATATTGCGCGAATGGTCGTCCTCGTACAAGACGAGGCGGCAGACCGCTTCGTCGCTCCACCTGGCTCGAAGCAGTACGGAGCCGTGAGCATCAAAGTTGCCCATTACGCCATAGCGAAGAAAATTGCTCATGTCCCTCGAACAGTGTTCCTTCCTCAACCAAATGTCGAGTCTGCTCTTGTCGAGATTCGCCGAAGAGAAGCCGTTTGCGACATTTCAACCGATGCAATGTTCTCGCTTGTGAAAACCGCCTTCGGTCAGCGTCGCAAAATGCTTCGTCGCTCATTGAGTTCCATGGTGTCGAGCGAGCAATTTGCCGAGGCAGGAATTGCACCAGACCGCCGTCCCGAGACAGTGACACTTGATGAGTGGTACACCCTCACGAAAGTTGTCTCACCGTGACCGAGCACATGGTCGCCCCAGCGAAACTCACGATCAGTCTGCGGGTGACTGGAGTGAGGCCAGATGGTTTTCACCTCATCGATGCCGAGATGGTCACGCTTAATCTCCATGACGTTCTGACAATCACCGATGCCGCTCAATCTTCAATGACGGTCAGCGGGCCATTCGCAGACGGAGTGCCAACTGATGCGAGCAATTTGTGCATGAGGGCGGCTGAATTTGCACAGCGACCGGCACGGATTCATCTCGAAAAGCAGATCCCTCATGGTGGTGGGCTTGGTGGAGGGTCAGCCGATGCGGCAGCGGTCCTGAGGTGGGCTGGGGTTTCCGATGTCGCCTCGACGGTCGGTCTTGGTGCTGACATCCCGTTCTGCCTGTTGGGGGGACGTGCCCGTGTGCAAGGAATTGGTGAAGTTCTCACCGACTTGCCACACGTCGATCGAATCTTCACGCTCATTGCACCGCCGCTTCACGTCAGCACTCCAGCGGTGTATCAGGCATGGGACGAACTCGGCGGCCCCCAAAATGTCGGCCCCAATGATCTTGAACCGGCAGCTATTTCGGTTGAACCTCGGCTTGCGTGGTGGCGGGACGCGATCGCCGACCGTATTGGTGTCACCCCGACTCTCGCGGGCAGTGGCGCCACATGGTTTGTTGAGGGCGAGCGCGACGACGCCCTCGTCGATCTCATCGGCGAGGGCGCTGTGGTGCGTGTAGCACGCACGATAAAACGAATGTAAGAAGCGGCGCTATTTACGACGCTGGTGCCGCGTACGGCGCAACATCTTCTTGTGCTTCTTCTTACGCATGCGCTTGCGGCGCTTCTTGACGAGCGAACCCATAGGGCTCCAGACGCTACCGCCGTAAACGCATGTTCACGCTCTTCCCGGCGACTTGATTTTGGAGGTCAACTTTCGTGAGATCTCATGTCCATCGCAGAGACAAGCGATTCAGGCGGTACCGTATGAGGAGCAATCCGGGATCGTCTGATTG
>JAPOIQ010000135.1 GCA_029978815.1 bacterium | reverse complement strand
TGCAACGGCAAGTAGGCCGCTTTTGATGTCCCGATCCCGTGTTCTGCGCTAATCGATCCATCCATCGAAATCACTAATTCATAGATCGACTTGTCAAATGAGTCGTCGCCTTCGAATCCAGTGATGTTGACATGAAGGTTTCCATCACCGACATGTCCAAAGATCCAAGTTGATACCTCGGGTGCAGCCGAAGAGATGTGTTGCTCAACTGCATTCACGAATTCTGCGAGTCGGTCGTGCGGAAGGGTGACATCAAACTTGCGCGGCACACCAACACGATTGATCGCAGTCGTGTGATCATCACGCAGTCGCCACAGAAGTTGGCGTTGACGTTCGTCGGAAGCGAGAGCCGTGTCGATGACCCCGTCGAGTTCGGAGATATGCCGAGCGAAACTATTGACATCGTCATGATCTGAGGCCGACTCGATAAGCAGAAACACCGGATGCCCGAGATTGAGTGGCGCGCTGAGATCAAACTCGTCACAAACCAACTTCACCCCCTTGCACAGCATCAATTCGGCCGCCTCAAGGCCTTGCAGCGCTCTGCGAAGCTTTGCGGTTGCGGCCACTGCCGACTCGACGTCGGCGAATGCAAGGAGCGCAGTATGGCTAAAGGGTTGTTGCGGCGTCAGACGCAATCGGGCCTTGGTAATGACACCGAGTGTCCCCTCGGATCCACACATCATGTCGGGAATCGAGTACCCCGTATTGTTTTTGACGAGACCCGACATGATCTCGATAATTTCACCTGTTCCAAGGACAACTTCGATCCCGACCAACTGTGATCGGGTCATGCCGTGTCGGAGTACGTTGAGACCCCCAGCATTCGTTGCGATGGTTCCGCCGATGGTCGCGGATCCGCGACCACCAAAATCGACGCCGTACCGGAGGCCAATGGCTCCCACCTCGTTCTGCAGCTGCTCAATGGTCGCACCGGCCTCTGCCGTGACCTGCAGCGCAAGTTGATCGATCTCACCGATCGAGTTCAGCCGTTGCATGCTCAAGACGATCTCACCGTTAAGTGGAACGCTTCCACCAACCATTCCGGTGTTTCCGCCCTGAGGGACGACGGCGACTGCGTGACGACGACAGATACGAATGATCTCAGCCACGTCATCTGTTGATGCCGGACGAACTACCGCCGGCGTCGATCCGACATATCTACCGGTCCAATCAACGACGTATGCCGAGGTGTCGTCGCCGACGATGACGTTTTGGCTCCCAACCAGATCCCTGATCTCGTTCAGAGCAGCGTCAACTGCCACCGTGCCCACCTTCTTGATGGCTCAACTCAGGGCTTTCAACAGTTGCGTTGGCGTATCTTTCGGGCTGATTTTTGGCCAGGCTCGCTCGACTTTGCCTTTTTCGTTGATGAGGAACGAGGACCGCTGGACTCCCATGTACTTGCGGCCGTACATCGACTTTTCTGCCCAGACGCCGAACTGCTCCGCCACAGCATGATCCTCGTCCGACAGCAGTGTGAACCCAAGGGAGTACTTCTCGTCAAATTTCTTCAACTTCGCCGGCGGATCAGGGCTGATCCCGATGATCACGGTGTCACCAATGTCATCTGCGATATCGCGCAGCCCACAGGATTGGGTTGTGCAGCCAGGCGTATCTGCCTTTGGGTAGAAGTAGATCAAGACTTTTCGCCCCTTGAACGACGACAACGAGACGCTCTCACCATCTTGGTTGAGCAGCTTGATCTTTGGAGCGGTACTTCCTTCTTCCATCATGGCCTCACGTTAGACGGCCATAAGGGCTCTGTCTTAGGCGTGACCATCCGTAAACGAGGCGGCACCTGACAGGACTTTCCACTGGGCCGGATACAACAGCGAAATCTGTTCTGGAGTTGCCCGAAGGGTCGTCTCGGGGACTGCATCGACAATGTTTCGGGCAGCACCGTAATGGTGTCCGAGATTTCGAACCCCAGAGAACACGGTCGATCGAAGAGTGACGAGGTCAGCAGGTGTATCCGTGTCGAACCAGCCCCAAATAGTGAGGGCAATGGTGAGGTCATGGATGACAGGTGCACGACTCATCATGGATGCACGACGGAGGGCGATCCCAATACTTCCGTTGATCGCATCGTCAATGTGCTCACCTGACTGAGTGCAGATTCGTGGGCGAAGGCGTTGAGCGATCTTCAGAATGAACCCCTGATCTGGGCCGGGATACCCGAGAGCGGGGCCAGTTGGCTGCAGCCCTTCTATTTCTGCCGGACGGTCCGTTGACCATGGGTATGGGACTACGTCGGGTGATTCATAGAACGGATCACTGCCGCGGCGGGATGGAGCAAAGCGTGGGGCTGCCATGACAACGTTCTAGCCGCGAAGCAAGCCGTAAACGATGCTTTCGGAAAGCGCACGCCAGGAGGCCTCAATGATGTTGGGGCTGACACCGATGGTTGTCCAGTCGGTGCGTCCATCAGTAGCGCTAATGAGCACACGGGTGACCGCTCCCGTTGCTTCTCCGCCGTCGAGAATGCGCACCTTGTAGTCGGTGAGATGAACCTGTTCGAGTTGCGGGTATGCACTAGTGATCGCTCGGCGAAGCGCAGTGTCGATCGCGTTCACCGGCCCATTTCCTTCAGCGGTGTGGACGTGGCGCGCGCCTTGCACCCACACCTTGACGGTTGCTTCCGTGTTGAACGGTCCGTCTGCGGATTCATCAGTGATGACGCGCATTGATTCGACGTCGAAATAATCCTGTTCCCACCCAGTCGCTCGAAGCATCAGGAGCTCGAGTGACGCATCTGCTGCCTCGAATTGGTAGCCCTCATGTTCAAGCCGTTTGAGATCATCAATCACCTGGTTGATGGACGGGCCATCAAGCTCAATGCCGAGTTGTTCTGCCTTGATCTGGATGGTGGCACGACCGGCCATCTCTGAGACGACAAACCGTGTGCCATTTCCTACTTGCTCGGGGTTGACGTGCTCGTAGGCGTCGCGCGCTCTCGCAATCGCACTGACATGCAGGCCCGCTTTGTGCGCAAATGCGGAAGAGCCGACATATGGAGCTTGTGGATTCACCGCACGATTCAGTGTCTCCGCGATGCGATGTGACACAGGGGTAAGGCGAACGAGGCGATCTTCCGGGAGGCAGTCAAAATCTTGCTTCAACTGCAAATTCGGGATGATCGTGGTGAGATTCGCATTGCCAGTTCGCTCACCAAGACCATTAAGCGTGCCCTGAACATGGCCTGCACCAGCAAGAACTGCCGCCATCGAGTTTGCTACGGCGCATCCGGTGTCGTCGTGACAGTGAATTCCGATCGTTGCGTCATTGCCGATGTGTGCATAGACCTGCCCGACAATGTCTTGTATTTCGTGCGGGAGCGAGCCACCATTCGTGTCACATAACACGACGTGAGTGGCACCTTTCACGATCGCAGCCTCAAGCGCTCGGAACGCAAATTCCGGGTTGTGTTTGAACCCGTCAAAAAAGTGTTCCATGTCAACGAGAACCCGTCGGTCGTGTCCTACGAGATACTCGACAGAATCTGAAATCATGGCAGCACCCTCTTCGAGAGTGGTCTGCAACGCTTCGGTGACGTGATAGTCCCAGCTCTTCGCAACAATGCAAACCGCAGAGGTTCCTGCATCAAGCAGATTGCGCAGCGTGGGATCGTCGTCGACTTTGCCGAGCGGGCGTCGGGTTGAGCCGAATGCAACAAATGTGCTCGTTGTCAGGTTCAGTTCGTTCGCAGCGCGCCGGAAGAACTCAATGTCTTTGGGGTTCGCACCCGGCCATCCGCCTTCGATGAAATGCACACCAAGGGAATCAAGTTGCTCGGCGATCGCAAGTTTGTCGTCGACCGTTGCGGTCACGCCCTCTACCTGCAGACCATCTCGCAGCGTCGTATCAAAGATTTCGATACTGCGACGTTGAGTTGTTGTTGGAGTGCTCATCGGAGTCGTCCTTTTTGTTTGTGGCTATCAGTATCGGCCTGAAAACTGAAAATGCCGCCCGAGGGCGGCAAAACGAGCACACGAATACGTGTGCTCTAACGAATAATAATTTCTGAACCGAAGCGATATTTCATCGCCCTTTATTTAATACGACATTGAGAGAATCGTCAACTTCACGCCGATCTCAACACCCCACGAGACACCCTTTCCTGTGGATATCCTGTGGATACATCAACATGCGGTGTGGATTTCTGGTGGAAAACCCAGCCAGCGGGCGAACACAGTTGTCGAATTCGTCTTCGGGAGATCCGGGCAGTGAATGTCGCTCTCACGTGCAACTACCATCTCAATATGGCCGAAGAACAGCCGAACAGAGACGAACTTCTCAGCCCAGGCATGAGGGAACAACTTGACCTCGGCTACGCCTTCGGAGGGCTGTCGACATTTGCGCAGCAACCCTTTGTTCCAGATCTCGAAGACCTCGACCGGTGGAAGCCTGACGTAGCTGTCGTTGGAGCGCCATTCGATCTCGGCACCACCAATCGTCCCGGAGCACGATTCGGACCACGATCCATTCGCACCTCCGCATACGAATCCGGCACGTACCACATTGACCTAGGTCTTGAAATATTTGATCATCTCACCGTTGTCGATGTCGGGGATGCCCACTGCCCGCACGGTGACATTGAGCGGAGTCTCGCGAATATCCGTCATCGGGTTCACGAGATCGCTCGACGGCACATCATTCCGATCACTCTCGGAGGGGACCACACCATCACATTGCCGGCGGCCACCGCAGTGGCAGATGTCTACGGACACGGCAACGTCGGAATTGTTCACTTCGACGCCCACGCAGACACAGCCGACATCATCGGCGTGGGCGAGTTCCGCGTGCGTGCGGCCGGTCG
>JAPOIQ010000378.1 GCA_029978815.1 bacterium | reverse complement strand
GGTTGCATTCGATTACGGCTGGCCTCGCCGCACAGTTGAACTTGCAAATGTCGTCGATGTGTCGACCCATCGCATGAGAGCTATTTATGGATGGGGAATTCGAATTGTTCGAAACGGCACGCTCTGGCGAGCGGCAGGCCACAACGCTGTTCGGCTCGAACTGTCAAGCGGTCGGTACCTTTACATCGGCGCAGCAGATTGTGAAGAGCTGGCACGCGAAATCAGCGAGCGGTTGCCCGCCCGCTGACCTCGATGGTGGTGGCCTGCTGATGGTCAGCAGGTCCCAGACGCTGAACGAAGTTTCATTGCGGCAACTCCGAGATCGCCAGCCGAGAAACTGTTTCCATCCTCAGGATTCACGAAGAGGTTTGCGTGCTCAAACCGATCGAAGTGATCGACCATCACCTGGCCGCCACAGTGCCAGCGGGTATTGCGGACGTGCACTGAGAACTCATCTCCGTAGAGCGAATCGACCTTGACCCAACCCTTCTTGTCAGACACGGTGATGATGGTCTCGCCGGTGACATAGTTGTGAACCGCAACCTTTGCTCCGGCGATCGGATGCACCGACTCTGCGTCAACGAGCTGCACGGTCAGGGTTTGATCGGATGGGTAATCCGGTGCGGCAGAAGCAGCGGCGCCGAAACTGAGGGTTCCTGCGAGTGTGAGAGCTGCGATGATGGTATTACGAAGTGTTTTCATGGTGTTCTCCCTTGTTGTGTGAGCAACGGTGTGTTGGCTCGTCGTTCAAGAGCACCTGACCGCAAAAATCTCGCACTTTTCGCGATGTTTGATCTTGCGCAAGAGTTCTCGTAAATGTCAGATTGCCCGCAAACTTCGTGTGTGAGAATGATGTGGGCGTTCACGGTTGCGTTAGTGGCTGCATCATGTTCGGCTAGCCAAGCGCCTGTTTCGAATGCGGAGCTAACCGCACCCACCGCCTCTCCCGGATCTGTCCAAACGACCGTTGCTGTAGCGGCGGATGTAAACGAGTCGGAGGGGCCGGCCGTAGGAGAATCGTCGGAAAGTCAGATGACGACGACCACGCCAAGCACCAGCGAGCCGACCAACCTGAATGCCAGTTACTCATGCCGACGCCTGCCGGAATCTGAAGAACAGCCGTGGGTGGTGGTCAATGATGGCGTGATGGGTGGACGCTCACAGGGTGTAATGACGACTGAAGCCGACCAGATGCAATTCAGTGGGAACATCGTCACTGACGGCGGCGGGTTCTCGTCGGTGCGCCGGTTACTCGATGGTGGACTTGACGAGTCAGATCGGCTTCAGATGAGGGTTCGTACCGATGAGCGTGAATACGAGGTACTTCTCACCGATATCGACTCTCAGGCATATCGAGTGACGTACTACGCGCCGCTCATCACAGAGGGGGAGGGTTGGCAAGTCGTCGATGTTTCTTTTGACGAACTTGAAGCGCGAATTTTTGGCCGACAGGTAGATGCTCCGCCATTCCAGCCGGAAAAAGTGACGACGATTGGAATCATTCTCGCCGATGGTGCCGATGGCGAATTTTTGTTTGAACTTGACTGGATCAGTGCCTGCCCCAGCACCCTCTCATGAGGAATGCCAGAGCAGGCACGTCGCCCGATGATTGCGCCGTTATGACTTCAGCATGATGATCAGCATGACTGGCGTGCCAAGCATGACGAGGGTCACAAAGCCGAAATAGACAGGAAATGGAGCCTTTGAGAAGTTCGTGCCAAAGGCCGAACCCCGCAGCTCGTCATCCATATCGTTGCGCATCGCTGCGATGTCCGTGACT
>JAPOIQ010000124.1 GCA_029978815.1 bacterium | reverse complement strand
TAAAGAGCATCGTTGCTGGCCGGGTAAAGAACCAGCACACGATGAGATCACAGAGGGTTGTTAAGCCGAGGTATAGGGCGAACCCCTTTACTGAACCGACACTCAGCCAAAACAGAATCGCAGAGGCAAAGATGGAGACAAGATCAGCCGAAACGATGGTGCGCCATGTCGATGCAAAACTCCGAGGACCCGAGTTTCTGGGTGACCGCCCAGCTCGAACTTCGTCTTTCAAGCGTTCAAACAGAACGAGATAGCTGTCGACAGTGACACCAATGGCAACAATGATCCCCGTGATTCCGGCAAGACTGAGCGCATAGTTCGTCGATTGCGAGACAAGAGCGGCGAGCGAGAAGACAAGTGCACCCCATACGCTGAGCCCTGCCACGATGATGATCGCGATCGTCCTGTAATACGCAATCAAAAAGAGCAGCGTCGCGACGAGACCAATCGCTCCAGCCACGAAGACTGCTCGAAGAGAGTCAGAACCGGCCGTTGCCGATACCGTTTCAACTCGCTGGGCCTCAACACCAACCGGGAACGCCCCACGATTGAGGACTCGCGCGAGTGATCGAACCTCATCCTCGGTGAACGCTCCAGAGATTTCCACACCTGTCGTGAAGGACGGCTGATTGACGGATGGGGCGGACTGAATGATGTCGTCGAGCACGATCGCCAACTGCCGAGTCGGGCAGGTTTCCGCACCGGAATAGCACTCTGCAGCGAGAGCATTCCAAATTTGTTGGCTGTCAGAACGAAGATCCACCGAGACGATCCATTGATTCGTGAGCTGGTTGATTTCCGCTTGCGCGCTTCCTCGTTCAAATACCTCTCCCGTCCCACCTGACGGCCCAACGATGCAAGTCTGCAGGCCGTCGGTTGTGATGAGCGCAGCCGTACCAGCCGGAAGTTCATCGCCAAGATCACCTGGCGTTACCCCGGGTTGACACGCCAGAACCGGCCTCAGAGTGACAATTCCTGCAACATCGACAGCTTCGAGAGCCTGCGCTTGGTCTTTCACGCCGGGAAGATCCACAACGATGTTGGCTCCCTCGACGCGAACATCTGGTTCCGCGATACCGAGAGTTTCTAGTTCGTCGCGGATGAGGTCTTGGACCACCAGCAGATCGTCTGCTGATGCCTCATCGGTGGACTGGAGGATGACGGAGACACCACCCTGCAAGTCAAGGCCAAGAATCGGTTGGTTACCTGTGCCGAGATTCAGTCCGAGGAGCCCGGCCACGAACATGATGAAAAGAAAGAGGCTCCAGCGGAGCCGACGCGAACTCACGACTCGTCCGAATCATCCTGTGTGTCGTCATCGGTAGCCGGTTGTCCAGTCACTCGACCATGGACCTGGCTCTTTACCACTCGGAGTTGTACGTCCTCATCAACCTCAATCCAGAAGAGGTCGTCCTCAATCGCAGTGATGAATCCATAGATTCCGGAAGCTGTGATGACTTCATCGCCCACTGCGAGTGCGGCCTGCATCGCTGCTGCTTCTCGCATCTTCCGACGTTGCGGGCGGATCATTAAGAAATACAGCGCCAACGGCACGGCCGCAAGCAATACAAACTGAAATGCGGCTGCACCCGAGGAGGTTTCTTGGGCAAGGAGGGTTGCAAAGTGATTCATAACTCGATGAACTCTATCGACTCACAGCGATTGAGAGCCAGAACCCTCAGGCCCAGACATCGAGAATTTCTGAACGCAGACCCTCGAACGAGCCTTGCAGAATGGCATCTCGCATCGAATCAACGAGATCAATTGTCCACTTCAGGTTATGGATACTCAGCAGACGCGAAGCGGTCGGTTCCTTTGATTGAAAGAGGTGACGGAGGTATCCCCGACTATGGGTAGCGCACACCTGGCACTTGCAAAGCGGGTCAATGGGGTCATCACTCAACGCATTGGCGCTCGCTTTAACCTGCCAACGCCCAGCGCTCGTAAGGGCTGTGCCGTGGCGGCCAAGGCGTGTCTGCATCACACAGTCGAATTGATCCACTCCTCGCGCAACAGCTTCGACGAGCGATGCAGGATCACCGACTCCCATGAGATATCTGGGGCGGTTCGACGGGAGTTCTGTCACCGCTGCTTCAATCGCCGGAAGCATCTCGTCACGAGTCTCGCCGACAGACAGTCCACCAATTCCGTAGCCGTCAAAATTAAGGGCCACTGTGCGTTGCGCACTCTCAGCTCGCATCGCAGTACTCACGCCACCTTGCACTATCCCAAAGAGAGATTGATCAAGCCTTTGGTGAGCGGCACGTGCCCGCTCTGCCCATGCCGATGTACGTTCCACTGCCTGCCGGATGACCTCCGGAGCACTCGGAAGAGGAGGGCAAACGTCCAAAACCATCTGGATGTCGGCACCAATCTGCTCCTGTACGTGCACGGCGATTTCAGGGGTAAAGCGATGTTTCGAGCCGTCGTACACACTGCGAAACGTCACGCCATCATCGTCAACCTTGGGGTCCAAGGAAAAGACTTGGAATCCGCCAGAATCTGTCAGCGTAAGGCCCTCCCAAGCCGCGAACTTTCCAAGCCCACCAAAATGAGCGATCACATCGGCACCAGGCCGCAACATGAGGTGATACGTGTTGCCCAGCACAATCTGCGCACCGAGATCTTGGTAATCGTGGGTGTCGAGATATTTCACAGCACCACGGGTGCCAACTGGCATAAATGTCGGAGTCATATACGAACCGCGGGCGGTCGTCGCGACGCCAGCGCGAGCGGCCCCTGCGGTGGCGACGACATTGACTTCTACTGGAAACACCATCGAGACGTTACCGGTGACGGTTCAGGAGCATCGCATCACCGAAGCTCAGCATCCGATACTTCTGGCTGATCGCTTCTTCATAGAGTTGCCTCCAACGGCTTCCAACAAAGGCTTCAATCATGACGAGCAAGGTGGTTCGGGGTTGGTGAAAATTCGTCATAAGGAGATCCACCATCTTCCATTCATAACCCGGCCGGATGAAAAGGTCGGTACGTCCAGACAGTTGCCCACGTGTAGCAGCACTCTCCAACGCCCGTGTTGATGTCGTTCCAACCGCAATGACACGATCTGCTTCCCGCACTTCATCAAACACCGACTGCGCAACGCGGTACGACTCTGTGTGCATGACATGGTCGTCCAGACGCTCAGCCTCAACGGGTCGGAAAGTATCGATTCCGACTATCAACTCAACTTCCAGAAATCGGACACCCGAAGCGCCGAGTTCAGAAATCAACTCATTGGTGAGATGAAGCCCAGCCGTCGGCGCAGCAGCACTCGCTGCACGATCAGCAAACACCGTTTGGTAACGGTCAGGGTTGGACGGCGGTTGCGTAATATACGGCGGCAGCGGCAACTCGCCCAACGCAAACAGTTCGTCCTCACCGACGTCAATTGAAACCGAAAACGTTGCCGCAGAGGGAGAATTGCGTCGGCCCAGCACTGACACGACCGGCACGCCCGATGCGGAAAAAAGTTGTTCACCGGAACGCAACTTGCCTCCGGGACGAAGGAGGCATTCCCATTCGCCGTGCCCGACGGGTTCAAGAAGGAGCATTTCAACTTTCCCGCCAGTAGATCGTTGAAGTCGAATACGCGCCGGGAGGACTTTCGTGTTGTTCACCACGACAACGTCACCTGGGCGAAGTTGGCTTCCGAGTTGATCCACAACGGAATGCGTGGGCGCAGAGGGGCCGTTATCGATAAGTAACCGAGCCGAACTCCGCGGTTCAGCTGCTGTTTGAGCGATCAGCTCCTCGGGAAGCTCGTAGTCGAAATCAGAAATCGACATCAGTCTTCAAAGAGCGAAGGAACCGGAGGCACCACGCCATCGGACGCCTGCGGCATCTCAATGCCCATGTGCGAGTAGGCCGCCGGAAGTGCAATCCGGCCCCGCGGCGTTCGGGCGATGAGACCCAATTGAATCAAGAAAGGTTCGTGGACGTCCTCCACCGTTTCGGGCTGCTCCCCTACGCCAATCGCGAGAGTTGACAATCCCACTGGGCCGCCGCCAAATTGCACACATAGTGACTTAAGAAGGGCGCGATCAACCTTGTCGAGTCCAAGGTCATCGACGCCGAACACACGGAGGCCCTCTCGGGCGACATCTGGGGTAATCGTGCCGTCAGATCGCACCTCCGCGAAATCTCTCACACGTCGTAGAAGGCGATTGGCGATCCGTGGCGTGCCGCGCGAACGCCGAGCGATTTCTGATGCGGCTTCGTCGTTGATGGCGACATTCCAGATTGATGCGGCTCGAGAAACAACAGCGCTCAATTCGTCAGACGTGTAATAGTCAAGCCGCGCAACATAGCCGAACCTGTCTCTCAGCGGTCCGGTGATCATGCCTGTTCGAGTTGTTGCGCCGACAAGGGTGAATGGCGGCATCGTTAGGCGGATACTTGATGCTGCCGGACCCTTCCCTACAACGATGTCTAATTTGAAATCCTCCATTGCTGGATACAAAATCTCTTCAACCGCTCTTGATAGTCGGTGAATCTCGTCGATAAATAACACGTCGCCGTCACCGAGTTTGGTGAGGATTGCGGCGAGGTCGCCCGCCCGTTCAAGCGCTGGCCCCGAGGTGACATGAAGGTCAACTCCACGCTCGGTTGCGATGATGCCAGCCAATGTGGTCTTCCCGAGGCCCGGAGGACCTGCGAACAAGAGATGATCGAGTGCTTGGCCGCGCTTTTTTGCGGCCTCGAGAACAATTTCGAGGTGCTCTTTTAACTCGGATTGCCCAATGAATTCACTGAGCGTTTGTGGTCGCAACCCGACCTCAGCCGGATCAGTCGAAAGATCTTCGACGCCAGGATCAAGAAACTCTTCACGCACGTTGAGCCCCCAAGTATGAAAGGGCTTGACGCAGACCGATCGATACTTCGACGTCAGTCGATATTTCGGCTGTTGCGGCGACAATTTCCGACGGGTCGTAGCCCAGTTGCTCGAGCGCCGCTCGTATTTCACGGATGGGGCCGCCACTACCTGCTGTTACCGGAGCATCGATTT
>JAPOIQ010000371.1 GCA_029978815.1 bacterium | reverse complement strand
CGACTCGTCGTCGGCTCGTACGACAACAACGTCTTCATTATTCGATGTCTGGCAAGCGGTGATGCAGTTCTCATCGATGCGGCAAACGAACATGAACGCCTTCTCGAACTCTCACAAGCGCTCGGAGTTCGTCGAATTCTTGAAACCCATGGACACCATGACCACATCGGCGCAGTGACTCAGATGCGCGAGGCCGGCTACGAGGTTGCGGTGACTGCTGCAGACGCGCCAATGCTGAAAGACGTGGGATACGACGTCTTTATCGATGACAAGGAAGTGATTGAGTTTGGTGCTCTACGACTGAACGCGATTCACAACCCCGGCCACACTCCTGGTTCAATCTCGTTCCACTTGGAAGGCACACCACTTCTCTTTACCGGCGACACGCTGTTTCCCGGCGGCCCCGGCGCAACCCAGTATGAGGGCGGGGACTTCAACACCATCATCACTTCGATTGACGAACTGCTCTTCCCCTTCCCTGACGACACGATCGTGCTTCCCGGTCACGGCCTCGACACGACAATCGGAACAGAACGTCCACACCTTCAAGAATGGGTGGACCGGGGGTGGTGAACCGACTGGATCTCAACTCGAGCCAAGTCGTACTCGCTCGCATACCACTGAGAAAGTACGCTTAAGTCATGGTGGCGCACGGACCCTCGATTGCCTTTGATACCTCTGCGGAGATTCGTTTAGGTGGAATGACGCCCGCAGAAGACATCTTTACGCCCGGACGGGCCACCGATCTTGTTCAACCCGATGGTCGGCCATACCCCGAATTTCGTGCCGAGTTGAGAAAAGTATCGAACGTTCGTAACGCGTTTACGATCGTTGCGCTCTATGCACAAACGATCGCAATCCTTGTTGTCACGGTTCGCCTTGGGTGGTGGGCATGGCCAATTGCGTTCATTCTCATGGGCCGCGCGCACGCTCAATTTGCTGCCTTAATGCACGAGGCCGCACATCGTTTGCTGTTTACGAACAAAGAGTGGAACGACCGTATTGGCCGCTGGGTCCTCGGCTACATCGGGCTTGTGTCAACCGATGCCTATCGACGGGTTCATATGGCGCATCACCGCCGCGAGTTTGGTCCTGAAGAACCCGATCTGCCGCTCTACCAGGGCTATCCCGTGACGAAGGAGTCAATGCGCCGCAAACTTCTGCGTGACGCAACTGGTCGAACCGGCCTTCGGTTACTGAAGTATCAATTTGCGCCTCGCCGATGGGCCGACCCGCGCCAACGCAAGGTGCTGTCATCGATGGTGGTTGTTCACGCCGGGCTGTTCGCAATTTCAATTCTTGTCGGCCAGCCGTTGGTGTACCCGGTGCTCTGGATCTTGCCGTTCCTTACATTGTGGCGAGTCATCAATCGCCTTCGCTCGATTGCAGAGCACGGCGGACTCGAGGCGTCAAAGGATCGTCGAGTGACCACTCATTGCATTCGCCAGGATCCGATCACACGTTTCATCATGGCTCCGTATCAGTTGGGCTATCACCTCGAGCATCACGTCGACTCAGGGGTGCCATTCCGCAGCCTTCCGAAATACCACCGGGCGTTAAAGGAGTCGGGGTACATCACTGACGAATATGAGTACAGGTCGTACCCCGCTCTGTGGAAAGCGCTCTCTGCCGGCTGAACTCACCAGCTGAGACCGCTGACACATCGAATTTCCCCTACGACGACAGTGCTAATTCCCGTGTCGGTTCTACAATGGGGGCATGTCCCAGTCCCCTGAGGCCACTCGCCCACTTCTCGAGATTTCAGATCTTCGCGTTCGACCGTCGGGGGACGCCACCGAATCAACTGGCGAGATTTTGCGGGACTTCAACCTGACGGT
>JAPOIQ010000268.1 GCA_029978815.1 bacterium | reverse complement strand
ATTACTCAAAAGTGGTATGCCCTCAAAGCCCAGGTTCTCGGTGTCGACCAGTTACGCGACTTTGACCGGATGGCCTCTGTCGCAACGAGTGATACCTCGATCGGCTGGGAGGAAGGCAGCGCAGTCGTACGAGAGGCCTACGCGAGTTTCTCACCCGAGCTCGCTGGGATTGTCGGGAGATTTATTGACGAGCAGTGGATTGATGCTCCGGTTCGCCCCGGTAAACGAGGGGGCGCGTTCTGCGCGTACGCGGTCCCTTCCCATCACCCGTACGTGTTGCTCAATTGGACATCGACTCCACGCGACGTCGCAACACTTGCCCACGAACTCGGTCACGGTGTTCACGGCTTCCTCGCCCGCGAACAAGGAATTTTTCATCAGTCGACACCTCTCACGCTTGCTGAAACAGCATCTGTGTTCGGTGAGACCGTCACGAACAACCGGCTGCTCTCAATGCTCGAAGACCCGGGCGAACGATTCGCCCTTCTCGCAGCAACGCTTGAAGACTCGATCGCAACCGTGTTCCGTCAAGTCGCGATGAATCGGTTTGAAGATGCGTGTCACACCGAGCGGCGAGAGGTCGGGGAGATCTCCGTCGAGCGTTTTGGTGATCTGTGGGAATCATCTCAACGGGCGATGCTCGGCGATTCTGTCGAGATCACCGAGGGCTATCGAAACTGGTGGAGTTACATCCCTCATTTCATCGCTACTCCGGGTTATGTCTATGCATACGCCTATGGCCAACTTCTCGCATTAAGTGTGTATGCGAAATTCGAGGCGCAAGGTGACGTATTCGTGCCGAACTATCTCGACATGCTTCGAGCCGGCGGTTCCATGAAACCTGAGGACCTCACCGCCCTTGTCGACTGCGATCTCACCGACCCAGGATTCTGGTCTGCTGGCCTCGACATCGTTGAGCAACAACTCACCCGTGCATCTCAGGCAGCCGAGGCAGCCGGACGTCTCTAAGGGCGACCTACGTCTGAGCTCCTCGGGCAACTGGCAACGTATAGAGCACAACTGTCGACACCCCGGCAGTAATAAGGGCGTAAGTGATTCCGGCATTGAACCCAGAACTGTCGATGATTGCCCCTGCAAGCGGCGGCCCGATGAGCCCACCAATTCCGGCTCCTGTGTAGGTTGCGCCGAGAATGGTCGCCATGCCGTTCGTTCCAAACATCACCGCTACCGCTGCTGGTGACAGTGCAATGAACCCTCCGTAGCCGACGCCGAGAACCACCGCGAATAAGACGAGTACCCCGTAGCGGCCATCGGCGGCGAGCCAAATCGCGTACGAACTTGCCATCACCCCAAACGCTGCCTGCATGAGACGTATCGGTCCGACTTTGGCTCCGAGCGCGCCCAATCCGAGCCGGCCAACGATTGACGAGGCACCGATGAGACCGATAAGCGCAGCGGCCCTTGCCGAAGGCACCCCACGATCAGTTGCATAGGTCTTGATGAAAACAAATGGGACGAACAGCGCCATCGTTGTAATAAGCGATGCCGAATACAGAGTGATAAACCGGCGGTCTCGCACCAGCGTCCGAAGCTGAACCACACCCCCATCACCAACAAGCGGTGGCGTCACCGCTCCAAGCGAGGCAATGAGCAGAGCTGCCATACCTCCAACTGCAAACACCACGTACGTCGTTCTCCATCCGTACCGATCGATAAGTGATGCCGCAAGCGGGGCGCAGACGAGTGTTCCGGCACCAATGCCCGACACTGCAATCCCGAGTGCCAACGTGCGACGTTTGTTGAACCATCCTCCAACCGTCGCAACCATCGGTACGTATCCGCATGCCGTTGCCGTGCCGACGCCAACGCCATAGGTGATGAATCCAACCCAGATCGCTTGCACGAGCGACGTGAGGTAGAGACCGATTCCCATGCTGATAGCCCCGACGAACACCACGCGCCGAGGACCGAAACGGTCGGCAAGCCTTCCCGTGATCAGGCCTCCCAGGAAGTAGAAGCAGGTTGTCAACGAGAACATGAGAGCGGTCAAACCTTTGCCTGAGTTGAATTCCTCAGACATCGAGTCAAAGAACGCTCCGAACGAGTAGCCCACCCCAAAACAGGTGAAGCACGACAGAAACGCTGCGGCGACGATGCCCCAGCGACGGAGGCCGCGGAGATCACCCGGCTCTTCTGTCATCTTTCCTACTTTCGACCAATGTGTTACGCCATCTTCATCTCAGCAGAACGGTCATGGTGAATCGCTGTCAGAGCACGATCACAGGTACAGGCAAAATTCACCGACATGAGGAATGCAACCTGTGTAACAATTCGCGCCTTGATATCGATCACAGGATTGCGTACGTTGACAAGTGAGGAGAGCACGTGACGACACCCGCTCAACATCGGGATTCTCGAACGACGCGCCGTGTAGCACCCATGGCGCGATTGGTCACTGCTGTTTCAGTCGCAGTCGCAACGTCGTTCACTCTGGCGCCAGAAAATGTGGGTGCTTCTGATACTCCGACGTCTCAGAGCGCGGTCGAGATCACCCTTCCAACGTTTTCTGGGGGGCAACCACTCTTCAAGTACCTCATTTCAATCGATCCCTCCCGCACGAGTATGAACAATCTCGAAGCGGCACTCCGCGACGCCGGTGCATCAGTCGTCAACTCAATATCTGATTTCAACACCGTCGTCGCTTGGGTGTCTGATGAACAGGTTTCAGCACTGGGGAGTGTCTTGATGTTGTTGCTGAATTTTGAGCGCAGCCATCTCCTTCTCAATCTGCAAATGCCGACGCTTCTCTTTTGCCCGAAATGCCAAGGAGAGACGCTTTCGCCTATTGCATTCCTTGATATATTCGTTTACATCCTGCCATGCCGCGGTATCAAGCAAGTGGCTCT
>JAPOIQ010000271.1 GCA_029978815.1 bacterium | reverse complement strand
TGCCAGAAGAGTTCCGAGAGCAGCGAGTAGCCGCTTTTGAACGGTATGAGCATCACCTCAACCGGTTTGCGAACGAATGTGCTGTAGAGGGCGAGAAGGTCCGAGAGTTGGGTGGGCTTTACGTCATTGGCTCAGAACGTCATGACAGCCGCCGAATCGATAACCAGTTGCGTGGTCGTGCCGGTCGTCAGGGTGACCCCGGCGAAAGCCGTTTCTATCTCAGCCTTGATGATGAACTCATGCGATTGTTTGCCACAGGCGCGCTGCAGTGGGCGATGGGTCGATTTGACGAAGATGAAGCTATCGAAGCAAAGATGGTGACAAAGGCCATCGAGCGGGCTCAAACCACCGTTGAGCAGAAGAACGCCGAAGTTCGCAAAAACGTTCTCAAGTACGACGAGGTCATGAACGAGCAGCGCAAGATCATCTACCAACGTCGTGATCAGATTCTTGAAGGCGCCGACCTTCGAGCCGCTGCGTATGAGTATCTCGACGATGCGGTGTCTGACCTAGTAGGAGTTCATTGTGTTTCGGCTGCGACTGATGAGTGGGATCTCGACGGCTTATTGAAAGAGACTGCGCTGTACTGGCCGACAACTGCAACGATCGACGAACTCGGTCGACTCGACACCGCACAGGAAGTTATTGAGGTTCTGCTTGTCGAGTCTCGCAACCACTATGAGCAGCGCGAAGTTGAACTCGGTGAAGATGTGATGCGTCAGGTCGAACGACAGGTCATGCTTCGTATCATCGACCAGCGTTGGCGCGAGCACCTCGAAGAAATGGATTATCTGCAGGAGGGCATCAACCTTCGTGCAATGGGTCAAAAAGATCCGTTAGTCGAATGGCAGCGTGAGGGCTTCCAAATGTTTGGCGCAATGATGGCCGGAATTGCGCGTGACTTTGTCCGCTACGTGATGAATGTTCAGGTCACCCAACCCGATGAGCCGCAGCTCACGCCGAAGGTGCTGAACATGCAGCAGTCATCAGGTGATTCGTCCTCAGGAAACGGATTCGCCACCGCTCGGGCGGCCGCCGTTGCAGAAGCGTCTGGCGCTCCTGCACCGACGGCTGCACCTCCTGCAGCAAAGCAGCAGACAGTGGTAAAGGATTCGTTCGAGAAGACTCCTCGCAATGCACCATGCCCCTGTGGATCAGGCAACAAGTTCAAAAACTGCCATGGCGCAGCTTGACGAGAGGCTGCCATGCGTGACTTCACTGACGATATTCGCGACCTCGTTCGGCGGGTAGACGAAGCCTCCTCGTACCTGCACATTCCCGAAGGACGTGACCGGCTGATCGAACTCGAAGCCGAAATCTCTCGACCTGACCTCTGGGATGATGCCGAGAAGGCAAAGGCTGTCAATGCGGAGTATGCGGGGGTAAAGGATGACGTCGATACGTACTCGCAAATTGTTGAATCAGTGTCCGACGTGGAGGTTCTGCACGAACTTGCCCGTGAGGAAAACGACGAAAGTCTCGAACCAGAGATTCAAGATTCGATTTCACAAATCGCTGGACAGCTCGATCAACTTGAGCTGAGGAGTCTGTTCACCGGTGATCATGACGACTCGGCCTGCATCGTGCAGATCAACGCCAAAGATGGGGGAGTCGATGCCCAGGACTTCGCAGAGATGTTGCTTCGCATGTATGGCCGATGGGCGGAGCGCCGCGGTTTCGCGATCGAGTTGAACTATCAGTCCGATGGTGCCGAGGCGGGAATCAACTCAGCAGAAGTCACGATCACGGGACGATATGCCTACGGTTTGATGACTGCCGAGCGCGGCACCCATCGTTTGGTTCGCATCAGCCCATTCGATAACCAAGGGCGACGTCAGACGAGTTTTGCTGCAGTGCAGGTGTGGCCAGTGATGGATGCCCCGGATATCGATATCAACGAGGCAGACATCCGTATGGAGGTATTCCGTGCGTCGGGCGCCGGTGGCCAGCACGTCAATAAGACATCGTCAGCGGTTCGACTTATTCACGAGCCAACCGGTCTTGTTGCCTCCTCGCAGGAAGAACGCAGCCAGTTGCAGAACCGTGAGCGGGCCTTGGGCCGCTTGCAGGCAATGTTGGCTGCGAAAATTGAAGAAGAGCATCAAGCCGAACTTGATGCGATTGGCGGAAAGCAGGCGCAAGTCGGCTGGGGAAGCCAAATTCGTTCCTATGTGATGCAGCCCTATCAGATGGTGAAAGATCTTCGAACCGAGGTCGAGTCGGCGAATGTGTCGGGCATCCTCGATGGAGATCTCGACGAGTTCATGGAGGGCTACCTTCGTTGGCGACGCTCCTCGGAGGAAGAGACCTGAACCATTCGGCAAAGAATGGCGAACTACCCTCGATGTTGTCATGATTCGGCTTGAAAATGTCACCAAGCGTTATTCGACTGACGTCGTCGCTCTCGACGGTGTGAGTTTCGATGTGCCGAAGGGCGAGTTTGTATTTCTCGTCGGTCCTTCGGGCTCGGGTAAAAGCACGCTACTGCGCCTCATCAACCGGCAGGAGCGACCCGAGGAGGGCGCAGTATTAGTCGCAGGCCGTGACATTGTGGATATGCCCTCAAATCAGATTCCGCAATTGCGTCGGAACATCGGCAACGTGTTTCAGGACTACAAGCTCCTGCTCAACAAGACGGTGTTTGAGAACGTTGCCTTCGCTCTTGAGGTCATCGGCAAGCCCCAGCACGTGATCTCTCAACAAGTCCCTGCAGTGATCGACCTCGTCGGACTGTCGGGCAAAGAAGATCGATTCCCTCACCAACTATCAGGTGGTGAGCAGCAACGGGTGTCGATCGCTCGGGCATTTGTGA
>JAPOIQ010000316.1 GCA_029978815.1 bacterium | reverse complement strand
TATTACGAACGCGAAATGCCTAACCCGAATGTTCAGCCGCTTTTCGACGAGGCAGCCCGGCTGGGGGTGGGCTTTTGTCTCGGCTATGCCGAACTCACACCAGATGGTCACCGGTACAACACATATGTGCTGGTCGATAAGACGGCGACAATCGTCGGCAAATACCGAAAGGTGCATATTCCAGGCCATAGCGGGCATGAGCCGGAACGTCCTTTTCAACACCTTGAGCGTCGCTACTTCGAAGAATCCCCTGATGGTTTCGGTGTGGTGAACGCGTTCGGTGGCGTTGTCGGTATGGCGATCTGCAACGACCGCCGCTGGCCCGAGACCTACCGTGTGCTTGGTTTGCAGGGAGTTGAGCTCGTGCTCATTGGCTACAACACTCCACTGCATTACGCCCCAGACCCCGATCAGAACCCACTTCAGTCATTCCACAACAACCTGGTGATGGCGTCGGGCGCATACCAAAACGGCACGTGGGTGATCGGCGTGGCAAAGGGCGGAATCGAAGAAGGCGTCGAGTCGCTCTCGCATTCGCAGATCATTGCGCCTTCAGGACAGGTCGTGGCGCAGGCCACGGTGAGCGGAGATGTGCTCATTTCCGCCCGATGCGATCTCGATCTCTGTCGTCACTACAAAGACACGTTGTTCAACTTTGATGTGTATCGACGCCCCGAGGCGTATCGCATCATCACCGAGCAGAAAGGCGTTGCGCCTCCCTCGGCGTGACAAATCCAATGGCGGCAGTAGGTGAGTTCACTTCAGTGAGCGGGGGATTGGTCTGTTCTCATCATCACCTGTATTCAGCCTTGGCGAGGGGGATGCCGGCCCCGCCGGCAACTCCGTCGTCGTTTCGTCAGATTCTCGAACTCGTGTGGTGGCGTCTCGACATGGCACTCGATCTCGACATCATCCGCGACTCTGCCCGCTTGGGAGCGCTTGAAGCGCTAGCTCGGGGGTGCACGGCGATCGTCGATCATCATGAATCACCAAATGCGATTGAAGGTTCGCTCGATGTAATCGCCGAAGCCTGTGCCGAAGTCGGGGTGCGCTCGGTTTGCAGTTATGGAGTGACCGATCGACATGGGGTCGATGGCGCCCGGCGTGGCCTTGAAGAAAACCAGCGATTCATCACAGAAGGCGGCAGGGGCATGGTTGGGGTTCACGCTGCATTCACCTGCAGCGATGAGACACTCGAATCTGCTGCCGGTCTCGCCGCCGAACTTGGTGTTGGCGTCCACATTCACGTGGCTGAAGGACCAGATGACCGCGGTGTCGAAGATCGAATTCGTCATCTTTCGAAACCTGACTGGCTGTTAGTCCACGGCGTGTTGTTGCCAGATGATCACGGTCTTGAGGGAACCATCGTTCACAATCCTCGTTCGAATATGAATAACGCAGTCGGATACGCAAACCCGGCCCGTTTCTCAAACCCGGTCGCACTCGGCACTGACGGCATTGGTGCCGACATGTTGGAAGAGTTTCGGTTGGCATATGTTGCCGGGCGCTCGTCTGACGTTGAGGTAAGCCCAGAAACAGCGTGGGGCTGGATGGAAAACGGGTGGACACTGGTCCCAGAAAGTGCCAACGACAAGGTTGTGTGGGCCTCACCTGAATTTGATCCGTGGTATCAGGCGTTCAGCACCGGCACAAGCCCGATAAGTGTCGAGGTCGATGGCGAAGTGGTGTGGGCCGATGGCTCGCCAACACGAGTCGACGAAGTTGAAGTTCGTACAAAAGCAACGGAGTCGGCACGCCGACTCTTCGCACGATTAGAGGAGATCTGATGTCGACACCGATGGCGATCTATCTACAAGACGCACACCCAATCTCTGAGGCAATGGAAATTGCCCAGTATGCAGAAACCGCGGGGTTCCATGCTGTGTGGCAGGCCGACTCTCGGCTCGTCCGAGAGGCAACTGTGCCGATGGCAGCATTCGCCGCAACCACGAACACGATCAAAATTGGGTCTGGCGTGATCGATGTTTGGACTCGAAACCCTGCTCGGCTCGCATCGCTGTTCTCAACACTCGACGACCTCGCGCCGGGACGCGTGTTATGCGGTCTTGGTGCGTGGTGGGATCCGTTGGCAAGCAAGGTCGGCATCAACCGTTCTAAGCCTCTGGCGATGATGCGCGAATCAGTCACTGTGATTCGAGCGCTTCTGGCGAATGAGAATGTCACGTTCCATGGAGAGCACGTTCACCTCGATGGTGTCGAACTCGATTACGTGTATCAAGAACGCCGACCAAAGGATGTGCCGATCTATATCGGGGCAACCGGTATGAAAATGATGGAACTCACCGGCGAAATCGCTGATGGTGTGGTGCTGAACTATCTGGTTTCACCTGATTAC
>JAPOIQ010000370.1 GCA_029978815.1 bacterium | reverse complement strand
CGGCGAATCCGGAAGTGGGAAGACTGTTCTCTCCCGATCGATCATGGGAATCACTACCGCTGCGAACGCATCTACAACAGGATCCGTTCGATACAACGGTGTCGAATTGATCGGCAAGAGCAAGCGTGAGCTCCGAGAGTTCTGGGGCGAGGAAATGGCGATGGTCTTTCAGGACCCGATGACATCGCTCAATCCGGTTGTTCGTATCGGTCGTCAACTCACCGAGCACTTGAGGGCTCATAAAAACTTGTCAAAGGCTGCGGCCGAAGAATTAGCGGTGGATCTACTCGAGCGGGTTCGAATCCCAGAGCCAGCGGAGCGACTCTCAAATTATCCACATCAGATGTCGGGCGGAATGCGTCAGCGAGTGTGTATTGCGATTGCTCTCGCCTGCTCGCCAAATTTATTGTTCGCTGATGAGCCGACGACCGCTCTTGATGTGACGGTGCAGCACCAGATTCTTAACTTGTTGAGCCAACAGCAGTCAGAACACAAAATGGGAATGGTGCTTGTCACTCACGATCTTGGAGTTGTTGCCACACGAACTGATGAAATTGCAGTGATGTATGCCGGAAAGATTGTGGAGAAGGCAGCAACTGCAACGCTGTTTAGTGAGATGCAGCATCCCTACACGCAGTCATTGTTCTGGTCGATACCTAAGACATCAGAACCAAAACACACTCGATTGAGCGCCATCATTGGTCGACCACCGAATCTTGCTGCCCTTCCATCAGGTTGTTCGTTTGCTGATCGATGCCCGTATGTACAGCCAATTTGTCGAGAGGTTGAACCAGAGCTGACTACGGTTGGATCGCACTCCGTCGCTTGCCATCTTCCTGTTGGCAGCGCTGCTGCGGATGCCGCCCTTTCGTCGAACATCGCTGACGGGCTCCCCCAATCTGAAGCAGCGGCGATCCGCCGCGAAGCCCAATCGGGAGCATCTGCGTAATGGCCGGATCAGGTACCGCCCACCTTCGTGATGGTGACGACATGGTCTTGCGAGTCGAGGGTCTCACCGTCGAATTTCCTGCGAAAGGCAGAAAGGTTGTTCACGCGGTAAGTGGAATCAGTTTTGACGTCCGACGCGGGGAAACACTCGGACTTGTGGGCGAATCAGGCTGCGGCAAATCCACGACAGGTCGAGCCTTGCTGCAGCTACCTGCACCAACTGGTGGATCTGTCCAGCTCGATGGAGAAGAACTGACGTCACTCAGCCGATCAGAAATGACCGCACGGCGCACTGACATCCAGATGATTTTCCAGGACCCAATCTCATCGTTGAACCCTCGTCGCACCATTGGCAAGATCGTTGCGGAACCGCTCGACGTGTGGGGACCGAAGGCCGAAGATGAACAGTGGAAGTTAGTTTCTGAGATTCTTGACGCGGTTGGTATCGATCCTGATGGGGCTCGATACAAACGCCCACATGAGTACTCCGGGGGGCAATGCCAACGAATTTCAATTGCGCGAGCGCTGGTGATGGAACCGAAAGTCATTATCTGCGACGAGCCAGTCTCCGCTCTTGACGTTTCGGTGCAGGCTCAGATTCTCAACATGTTGGAGGATCTCAAGGCTAAATATGGACTCACCCTTGTCTTCATCGCCCATGACCTGGCTGTTGTGAAGAACATCAGCGACCGTGTTGCGGTGATGTATCTCGGCAAGATGTGTGAAATCTCTGAGTCAGACGAGCTTTACGCGCGTCCAGCGCACCCGTACACACGTCTACTTATGGATTCGCATCCGGAACCAGACCCGACAGTGCAGATTGACGACTCAGTGGTTCCTGGTGGTGAAATCCCGAGCCCGATCAACCCGCCGTCTGGCTGCAGGTTTCG
>JAPOIQ010000181.1 GCA_029978815.1 bacterium | reverse complement strand
GTTCGAGGTGGAGCGATCACCGCAGACGGCGAGCGTTTCGTGTTCGTCACCCGAGACGGTCGAATCATGAGAGTCACTCGAACATCCAACGATCTCGAAGATCTCGGTGGTCTCGAGTTACCCGAGGGAGAATCCATTAACACCGTGACCACCGTCGGTGGCGGAAGCCGACTTTGGGTGAGGTCAGAGCACACTGCGTTCGTTGTTGATCTTTCCGGAAGAATTCGCGGTCGCTGGTCAGCAATTGAACCCATCACCGACGAACCCCTCTCAATGCTGAGCCGGTGCGCAGTCGTCCATGCTGACGGTGTGAGCAGGCTGATCAGTTTGCTGAACGGACGCGAACTTAACGAAGTCACCGGAATCACCGGAATCTCGCAAAGTGATGACGGTTGTCTTCTCACCGGCGTTCGGACGGACGACCGCTCAAGTGTGCTCGTTGGAGAATTTGAACTCATCGGTCTCGCCGGCAGGCGAGTCCTCGCTCTCGCTCCTGACGCAACCGCTGTGGTGCTCTCGAGCGACGCAGGGCCGGTCATCGTGAATGTTCCAGATCTCTCAGCCGCGATCAATGGCGGAAGTCTTGCCTCTGTTCGCGCCCTCGATACCGGAGACGACCTCTTCGTGCTCGTTGCAGGCTCAATCGACCCGTAATCTCAGGTTTGTGCACAGAGTAACTATTCGGCAAGCAACCCTTGCCGATCTTGAACAACTCATTCCGTTGTGCATCGACTACTGCATTGCCGACCAGCATGAAGTTGATGAGAATCTCATCCGGGTCGGAGTGCACGGGCTGCTCGAATCCGCTGATCGCGGTGTGGTGCTCGTCGCGTGTGATGACAGTGACAACCTGATCGGCTACGCCGCAGTCTCTGCTGGGTGGTCGATTGAAATTGGTGGGGCAGATTTTGTTCTTGACGAGTTGTTCGTACGAGAACAAGGACACGGAGTTGGCAGCCAACTCGTAGCTGCCGTCGAGTCATATTGCCGGTCAATCGATGTGAGACGAATCTTTCTTGAAACTGAACGTCCTAACGAACGAGCCCGTCAGTTGTACTCCCGGCTCGGGTTCAGTGAGGATGACTCGATCTGGATGTCAAAAGACCTGTGACGTCAACGGCAATTCCACGTTCATTCCTGCGGTTTCTCATCGCTTGCATCGCGATCATCTGCGTACTCGTGGCCGCAGCGTTCGTCGCCGGTCAACCCGATGACAGCGACACCACTCTTGCCCTTGATGCAACGGTCATCGTCACTGCCACTGGATGTCGAAACAATCTCGGAAGAGGTATCGGCACATTTATCGAACCTCACCTCGTGTTGACGAGCGCTCACACCATTGCAGGTGCCACCGAGATCACCATCACGCATCGGTTATGGCACAAACCTGCAACCGTTGTCGCCTTCGATCCGTCAAACGATCTTGCCATCGTCGAAGTCGGCAATTCACACAATTCGCTGATGTCACTGGCGGGTCAATCGGTCGAACCTTCAGCACTTCCTCTCGAGGCATCAGTTGTTGTCATTCGCGAAGGTGAGATGGTTCAACAGCCGGTCGTCATTCGAAGAGCAGTCTCGATCAACACCGAAGACATCTATGTTGAGCAACCTGTGACCCGTCCGGGCTATGAACTTCAGGGCGATATTCAACGCGGGGACTCCGGTTCCCTCATCACGGTTGCCGGAAAAGGTGTCGGAGTTGTGTGGTCAAAAAGTCGAACATCGCCGACCCGTGCCTGGGTCATTGACCCGATCGCCGGAGGTGATGTGATCACTCAGCAACTCACCAAAGGCTTTGGCGGAGAGATCGATCTCACTCGGTGCTAAGTCAGAAAGCTGCAAGATCCGTCGCTGACCAAAACCCCTCCAGTGGGAAGCGCTGACCGCTTGCATACGCATCGAGCCGGTCAGTTGCATCTGGTAGCGAAAGATCGATCACATCAAACAGGGCCTTCGGCCCGACGGCCCGCAGCGCAAGGTCGCTCTCTGAGCGTCGAGCGGGTAGTGCTGCGGTCACCGCAATCACCCGCTCACCAACCCCAGATATCACTGCGGCTCGCCCGAGTAACCGCCACAGTGATTCACCGTTGAGCAAGCCTGGTCGCTCTCGGCTGAACTGGCCGCCTTGTTCGACAATGAAACGTTCGTTGTCGGTCGATGCCACCATCACACTCAACCCAGTACCTGCGAGACGCCGCTCTGAGACAGACTCAAAACCGGCGTTCTCGAGTACTTCCGTAATGACGTCACGGCCTGCCCGCCCATCGTCGAACGTGACCTTCTCGTCACCCTCTTCAGAGACGCGTTGCTTCGCTAGCGCGACATATTCGTCATCGAGGTCGACACCAATGAATTGACGGCCGAGTTGTTTTGCCGCGACCAGCGTCGACCCCGAGCCCATGAACGGATCGAGCACGACATCGCCTCGGTAGGTGTAGAGCTCGATCAGTCGAGATGGGAGTTCGACTGGAAAGGGAGCCGGATGACCAATACGACGAGCACTTTCTGTCGGCAACGTCCACACATCGAGTGTGTTCGCCATGAAATCTTCTGTCGAGATCGTTGATTCAAACGGCAGGCCATTGCGTTCACGCTGCTGCCGGCTCACCGCACGTTGAAAACGCCCCTTCGAGGCGATGACCACCCGTTCAGTGAGGTCTCGCAACACCGGGTTTGACGGTTGGCGAAATGAACCCCACGCGCATGACCCGCTTGCTCCTGCGCCCTTCCGCCACACCACTTCGCCCCGTAGCAGCAGCCCAAGACGATCTTGCAAAATTCCAATCACGTCCGCGGACAGACTTCGATACGGCCGTCGACCAAGGTTTGCGACGTTGACGGCAATCCGACCCCCAGGCTCGAGCACCCGCACACACTCTGCGAAGACGTCGGTCAACATGCTGAGATATTCGAGATACGACGCGGGAATGCCATCGCGTTCAAGTTCGTTCTCGTATTGCTTGCCTGCGAAATACGGAGGCGAGGTCACGACAAGCGCAACCGAGGACGACTCCACCATCGAAAGGTCTCGTGCATCACCGCAAACAAACAGTTCTGTATGCGATGACGGAGAATAGATTTCTTCGTCATCGCTCAGCGACGGCGCCTCAAAGCGGCCGTAAAACCCTGACGCATCATGCGATTCACGGCGTCCAGCACCGAAATCAGAAGTTGAGGTTCTTCGGCGTTCCGCCACGCGAAAACCCTACGCGACCAGCGCGCGTCGGCGCGCGATCACTTCGAGTTCGATACGCCAAGCACCCGGTCGAGATACTCGTTTCGAAATGTACCGTCCGGATCAAGTGCCGCACGAAGGTCTTGAAACTCCTGCCAACGCGGGTAACGCTCACTCAGTTGAGCAGCGTTGAGATAGTGCATCTTTCCCCAATGGGGACGTCCTCCATAAGAATCCATGATGTCGGCAACCTGTTGGAAGTACGACTCGTAGGGGGCCCCTACGTACTGGTGAACAGCAATCCATCCATTGACGCGGCCAAATCCTGTGGAGAGCGCGATGTCATCTGCTGCCGACACCCGCACCTCAACAGGGAACAGGCTGGGGAAACTGAGATGACGTGTGACCTCACGAACTCGGTCGACAGCCTCAGGAAGACACTCAATCGGAATCCCGTACTCCATCTCAACGAATCGAACGAGACGCGGGCTTGAAAACACTCGGAATGAATCGTCGATGAGATCGCGCTCTGACACCGATGACGAAACCAGTTTTGCGATCCGTGGAGCAAGGCTCGGCCAGCGACGCCCAACTCGACATACAGCACCAAACGCCAAGTTTTCTCCGATGTACTTATCGCGCACCACCGCAAGTTTTCCTGGCCGTTGGATCTCCTCAGTCGTTCGCTGATTCCTTTTCACCTGACAACGGCGAGCCCCCGGCATCCAGAAAAATTCGGCGTGATCGGCGCTTTTGGCGAATGCCGGAACATCAGCCAAGACATCATCGAGAACTTCAATCGTCTCATGTGCGTGAAGCCGGAACGACGGAACGCACTGAAGAACGACCTCGCAGACGACGCCGAGAGCACCAACACCAACAGCAGCAGTTGAAATTCTCGGATCGCCCTCGTTGAGTTGAACAATCTCGCCAACCCCATTCACCAATGTCATCGCAACAACATTGGTAGCAAGATTGCCAAGGCTGATTCCTGTGCCGTGCGTTGCCGTCG
>JAPOIQ010000313.1 GCA_029978815.1 bacterium | reverse complement strand
TCCGCTTGGCGACCACGAAGTGGCAACATTTGCATTGCGTACTCGGCGCGCTCAATTGCGGTCTTCGCGCGTGACAGCTGTGTCTGAACTTTTCCTCTGCCTGGGAAACGCCACTCTGGCACAACAATTGGTTGGCCCTCGTTGTCGTAAAGGGGATGCTCAGTGAACCAGCCTCGGACGTGGTTGACCAAGGTTCGATAACGGAGAGGGTTAATTCCTCCGGACGCAACTTGGGTGATGAATGGGGCGTTCTCAGGTCCTGCTGCGGCGACGGCGATGATTGCTGCGACGACGATGTCAACAGGTATGACATCAATGGTGCCCTCTGGTACCCCTGGGAATTCTTTCAGCAAGCCGCGGGCGTAACTGATGATGACGGGTTCTGCCATTCGAAACCCACGGATCCAGCCGGGTCGGGGTTCGGCCCAGGCTGATTCGATAATCGATGGGCGGACGATCGAAACCGGGACATTGCCTTTTGACTCGGTCAGTGCCTGTTCACCCAATGCTTTTGTGAATGCATAGGCGTCTGGCCATCCCACAGATGCCGCGCGTGCTCGTCCCGCATCTACGAGTTGGTCTCGAACCCAGCGCTCTCTGAGTTGTTCTGTTTTGGCGGCTAGGGCGGGAGCGCCGGCAGCACCCAACTCGCTTCGCGCTCGTTTGCGGAATTCGGTGAGTTTGTCCGACTGGCGAGACGCGGCTTCTGCATCGCCTTTCAGGCGGCGGGCTGAGGCGACCTCCGATCGCCAATCAAGCCCAATTGAAAATGGACCCTCCGAAACGAGTTCTTCGGGAGCGGTTCCTCGACGGTTCCCGGCCACGTAGCACGTCGACACCGCAACAAGGTGGGGTGTGATTCCTAATTCGTTGCAGAGTTCCGCGATTCGCACGGGACCAAGAAGATTAATTTCGACCGCCTGATCGAGTGGGGAGTCGAAGGACACAGTTGCCGCTGAGTGAATGATGGTGTCAGCGGTTGAAAAAATCAGCCGATCTTCTTCGGAGAGACCGAGACCATCAGCGCTGACGTCACCGGCGATGGTGGTGATTCTGCGCTGGCACATCTCTTCAAACGATTCAGAGGCGGTTGCATGTTCTTCTCGCAAGCGATCGAATGCGTCGTTAGCAAGAATCTCACGCGATGTGCGTCGGGCCGCCGGAGTGCGGCGCCCATTGCGTACGAGCAAGATGAGTTCGCAATCGGGGACTCCGCGAAGAAGTCGTTCGACGAGAGCGGTACCCACGAACCCGGTAGATCCGGTTATCGCTATTCGCCGTTTTGAGAGTGACTGTGCAATCACATCCCTCTTTCTATCACGTCTCTACCATTTGGTAGACAAACCTGCTACAACTGCCATGTGGTCGGCAGGTCAACACGTCTTCGCATCCTCGACACAGCGCTCGACTTGTTCGGAACGCGAGGGGTCGGGGCGGTATCGCTTGATGACATCGCAGATGCGGTCGGCGTGCGAAAGCAAACCCTGTTGTATTGGTTTAAGTCTCGGAGCGGTCTCATTGATGCAGTGCTCGATCATGCTGCAGACGAGATGCTCATTGTGGTGGAGGCGGCAATTCGATCTAAAGGGGACGACCCGATCGAACGTGTTGACGCTGTGGTCTGCGCCGTCTTTCGACCGGTCGTACGGCGGCCTGCGCTTCTGGGGCTAATTCGGGAGGTGATCCGCCTCGAGGAGCATCACATCAACCACCTCCGTTCACGACTTGCTGTGGTGGTTGAACGCTGCGTGTCCTATCTCACGTTCGAAATGGAGAAGGGACGCTTGCGGAAATGCGATCCGATGCTCCTCGCTGGAATTCTGTATTCGACAGTTTCCGGCACAGGAACCGAGCCCATCGTGTTAGAAACATTCGGATGGAAGGCAGACGCTGCAGGCCTTCGGCAGGTTCGTCGAGAACTCCGTGGATTCGTGAGAGCCTCGCTGCAACCGGGCGCCGAGGTTTCAGGTGTTTAGCCGTCGGTATTTCTTATTTGAGTGCGGTGACGATGAAGTGCGAGTTCGACTAGGCGGTCGATGAGTGTGGAGTACGACATGCCACTCGCGGTCACCATTTTTGGGTACATCGAGATTGGTGTAAACCCGGGCATCGTGTTGATCTCGTTGAAGAGGATCCCTCGACCGGGTCGTTCATAGAAAAAGTCGCATCGAGCGAGACCAGAGCAACCGAGACTGTGAAATGCGGAAAGGGCGAGTCGTTGAATTTCCGCGGCATCTTCCTCAGGGAGTTCTGCGGGGATAGCCGACGACGATTTCCCGTCGAGGTATTTATCTGAGTACGAGTAGAACCGATCGGCTGGAATGACCTCGCCGGGAGCAAATGTGACGGCGTCTTCATTCCCAAGAATCGCTACTTC
>JAPOIQ010000248.1 GCA_029978815.1 bacterium | reverse complement strand
CATCGATCACCATCACTCTCAACGGAAGTCCAGTGCAGTCGCAATGCGAAGTGCACGACACGTTGCGGACATTCCTTCGATCGCAGGGAATGTTCAGCGTCCACTTCGGATCCGACAGCGGCGAAACCGGTGCTGGAGCAGTTCTCCTCGATGGTGCTCTCGTAAGTAGCGACGTCATCCTTGCGGTACAGGCAGACGGCCACGAAGTCGTCACCGTAGAAGCGTTGAACACGGCGGCTGAACTCCACCCGATTCAGGCAGCATTCGTTGCAACAGGAGCCTTTCAATCTGGGTATTCCGCTGGCGCAATGGTGCTCGGAACGTTGGCCTTACTTCAACAGAATCCTTCGCCGTCGGATGCGCAAATTCGCGACATGTTGTCAGGGATCCTCGACAGAGAAACCGCCTATGTCAAACCAGTAGAGGCTATTCACCGAGCCGCCGCGGTGCTTCGGGGCGAGCACACGGCACCGTTCGCTCCCGTTATTCTGCCGTCACTGACCCAATTGGGTGAACCCGCTGAATACGACCCGGCCGATCCACCCCCAGTTGCGCCCGCCGCAGTTCCGCGTCTGATTCCATCTCGCGACGTCCCTGAAATGGCGGTTGTCGGAAAGCCTGAAATCAAGGTGGACGCAGTTCGTCTCGCGAAGGGAAATCCGGCGTTTACCGACGACATCGAACTCCGCAACATGCTGTACGCCAAGGTGTTGAGGAGTCCTCATGCCCACGCTCGAATTCTCAACATCGATGATTCGGCAGCTCGCGAGCTTCCTGGTGTTCATGAAGTGCTGCATTACAAGAACACGCCCCGGGTGAAATATGCATCGGGTGGACAGTCATGGCCAAACCCTCATCCTCACGATCAGGTGAGTTTTGACGACAAGGTCCGCCATGTTGGCGACCGGGTCGCGGTTGTTGCAGCTGAGACACCCGAAATCGCAGCGCATGCCTGTTCGCTTATCGATGTCACCTACGAGGTGCTTCCAGCAATTTTCGATGAGCGAGATGCAATGGCTGATGGCGTAGTGGTCATTCACGACGAAGCAGACACGCTTGAAATTCATGATCGTGATCGAAATGTCGTCCACCACATTGCAGCCCGTCGAAATGACCCTGACGGGGCAGTGGAACGGGCCGAAGAAAATGGACACCACGTGTTCACCCAGACATTTAGGGTGCATCAAGTCCAGCAGTGCCCGATCGAGCCTCATATCTCAATTGCCTGGCTCGATGAAGATGAACGGCTCGTCATCCGAACTGCTACGCAAGTTCCATTTCATGCCCGGCGAATGGTTGCACCGCTTCTCGACCGAGATATCAAAGACATTCGTGTCGTAAAACCACGTATTGGCGGTGGTTTCGGCGCAAAGCAAGAGATGCTGATCGAAGACATCGTTGGCCACCTTGCGCAGGCGACAAGGCGACCGGTACGCCTTGAACTCGACCGATCTGAGGAATTCATCGGTAGCCGCACTCGCCATCCGCAGACGCTTACGTTCACGACGGTGGTCGACGGCGACGGAAAGTTGGTCTCGCAGGATCTCTACATCATTGGAAATACCGGCCCTTACGGCACTCATGGCTACACAGTGCAGACCGTCGCCGGGCTTCGCGGTCTCACCCAATACAACGCGCCGAATAAGAGGTTTCGTTGCGATGTTGTCTACACCAACATTCCGGTTCCTGGCGCATATCGAGGGTACGGAGCGCCCCAGGCCGAATTTGCGCTCGAAGCCCACATGGATGACATCGCTGCGGAACTCGGTTATGACTCGATTGAGTTCAAACGTAAGAACTGGCTACGCCTTGGTGATGAGCTAAATATTGCTCCGCACCTTGGAGAGCGGGCTGCGAGTGATGAGGAGCTAGACGAGTACCCGCGTGTTCTCTCGACCGGTTTAGAGGAATGTGTTGCCCAAGCTCTTCGAGAAATTGAATGGCACCGTCGCGATGATCCTGAGTGGCGTCAGCCGAGTGATCGACCAAATATCCGACGTGGGCTGGGATTTGCGTACTGCATGCACGGCACTGCGATTCCATTTCTCGATATGGGAGGATGCTCAATCAAGTTGAACGACGACGGTTCGTTCAACATGCTCATTGGAGCGACTGACCTTGGCACTGGTGCGGACACTGTGCTTGGACAGATCGCAGCCGAGGTTCTGGGCGTATCTCTTGACGACATCAAGGTGTACTCAAGCGACACCGATATGACCCCGTTCGATACCGGAGCCTACGCGTCATCAACGACGTACATCTCTGGCACTGCAGCAATGAAAGCTGCTGAGGCGGCTCGCGAACGCATTAAGGAACGCGCTGCAATGCTGCTCGGAGTTGAACAGCCGTGTTCGATTGAACTCCGCAACCGTCGGGCATACGCCCCAGACGGTCGTTCGGTCTCGATGGAGGAGATCGCTCTCGATTCCCTCCACACCCAGGAGCAAGAGCAGATCATGGGCACCGCCTCATATGTTTCGCCCGAATGCCCACCTCCGTTTGCTGCTCAGGTCATCGAAATTGAGCTCGATATCGATACTGGTCAGGTCACAGTGAAAAAGATGGCAATGGCTGTCGACTGCGGGGTGGCTATTAATCCGGTCACCGCATCTGGCCAGGTTGAGGGAGGCATGCTTCAAGCGCTCGGATACGCCCACTGTGAGGAGTACGCATTTGATGAGAATGGAAAGATGATCAACGATTCATTCGGTCCGTATCACATCTATCGAGCAGATGAAATGCCTGAAACCGCTGTGTACCTCGTGCAAACCATGGAGGACAGCGGTCCATTTGGTGCAAAAGCAGTAGCCGAAATTCCAAAAGACGGTGTGGCTCCTGCGCTACGGCATGCCATTCAGAATGCAGTTGGAGTTTCAATCAACGAGATTCCATTCACTCCAGAGCGTGTCTGGCGAGCGATGAATTCCGCCTCTGCGACCTCGTAACTCATGATTATCTGCCCAGATTGGTTGGTGACATCGGCAGAGCACGTCGAACAGGCGGTTGCGATACGCATTCACGGCGGCACCGTTGACAGCACCGGGTCTACACCAGAACTCATTGCCCGGTTCCCGGAAGACGAAGTCGTCAACGCGTCAGGGTGTGCTGTGCTACCGGGATTCGTCAACTCTCAT
>JAPOIQ010000059.1 GCA_029978815.1 bacterium | reverse complement strand
CAATACACCCCCAAATGTCGAGAGACCGTCGAAGCCGGTGTGCCACGCAACCACAACATCTGCAGCTGGTGCACCATTCAGTAACGAGAGTGACCCGCTTGGCCGAACAGGAATGAGGTGACGAAGCCCAACGGTGGCTGACAATCTTTCTGGCGAATGCTCACGAATACGCTCGATCGCTGATTGTCGTTTTGCCGCACTCGATCGCGTTCCTTCGGGGAAAATTACCGCAATATAGGTGGACCCAAGGTAGCTGCCAAGCGCCCCTACCGCAGCGAGTTCGTGTTCAGACTGCCTCGAGCCCCTGTCCACGAAGTAGTTCGGAACCCTGAGACCAACGATGTCGAGGCAGGGGTCCCAGAGCAACTCACGCTTCAACACATACCGCGGGTGAAGCCCTTTGCGAGTGCACACCACCCATGCGGAGAGTAAAGAGTCAGCGAGGCTGGCATGCCGACATAAGAGAACCGCTTCACCGCTTTCGAATGCTCCATCATCGCTCACGTCGATGGTCGCACGCATCGTTGCTCGAAGGCCAGCCATCAATTTTCCAGCCCACCACCCCATTAATCGGTAGTGCAACCGCTGGTTCGAAGATTGACCCGTCAGCCACAAACCAAGAGAAATGAGAACACCGGCGCACTCAATAATCGACCAATACCACCCGAACAGCAGCAGCCGCGCGAGGGGCAGCGTCCACCGAAAACGGATGAGGTCGAAAAGCACGGCAATGAGAAGCCACAACGGCGAGCTCACCGTTGCGATCATCGCAATGAAAAAGAGCGCTGTCACGCTGAGAACCCGACGCCGCAACCGGGCCCCAAGCGACGCGTAATCAGGTACGAGAAGTTGATCCATCCGGATTCAACGACCCTGATCGAAAGCCACCGAGATCAACGGTGACGTAGCGAAACCCCAATGAACGCAGTCGTTCTTCAATATGTAAACGGGCTTCAATTACCGCCGGTAGATCGCGAGGCTCAACCTCGATGCGGGCAACTTCACCATGATGCCGTACCCGACAAGAACGAATTCCGATGTCGTGGAGCACTTGTTCCGCACGCTCAACCTTAGAGAGAATCTCCACCGTTACTTCTGTACCAAAGGGAATTCGGCTTGCCAAACATGCTGCAGCCGGCTTGTCCCACGTTTCAAGACCACATGCAAAGGACAGATCGCGAATCTCTGCTTTCGTGAGCGATACTTCCACGAACGGGAATCGCGCCCCCGCTTCAGATGCCGCAACCTGGCCGGGGCGATGATCACTGAGATCATCCACGTTGACACCAAGGACAACGGTTGCACCACTCTCCACATAGGGCTCTAGCGCCTCCATCAGCGCAGATTTACAGTGGAAGCAACGGTCAATGTCATTGCGCCGGTACGCAGCCTGTTCCATTTCGTCTGTGGTCACCGCCACCCAGTCCAAATTCCACTCCTCAGCAAGCCGCGAGCAGTCATCGAATTCAGAACCAGCAAGTGACGGAGACACTGCAGTCACCGCAGTCGCAGTCACGCCCGCAGTCGACGCCGCAACATATGCAAGAAGGGCTGAATCCGCTCCGCCACTAAATGCGACGACAACGCGGCCCATCTCGAGAAGGACACCTCGCAAAGCTTCCAGTTTGAGAGACAGCGCGTCGCTCAGTATCGGACTTGCAGAGGTCGGACCCACAACTCCATCCTGCCAGATCAGCGTCGGCTGTTTAGGACGATGCTCGAGCGCGAGCGTGACGGATTCGCTCCTGCGGATCGAGGTACACCTTCCGGAGCCGCACGTGTGAAGGTGTCACCTCCACACATTCGTCACCGGCGATGAATTCGAGGGCTTGTTCAAGTGACAGTTGACGATAAGGCGTGAGTTTCACTGTTTCATCGGCCGATGAGGCTCGCATGTTGGTGAGTTTTTTCTCGCGGCAGATATTGACTTCCATATCGCCGGCGCGAGAGTTCTCACCGATGATCATCCCCTCGTACACCTCGGTACCAGGCGGGATGAGCATCGTTGAGCGCTCTTGCAGATTGATCATCGCGTAGGTGGTTGCGGGGCCTTTACGGTCTGCCACAAGCGAACCGCGTTCTCGAGAACGGATCTCACCAGCCCACGGCTCATAACCCTCGAACACATGGCTGATCACGCCGGTTCCGCGCGTCTCAGTGAGAAACTCGGTCCTAAATCCAATCAGCCCTCTTGCAGGCACGAGGTACTCCAGCCTGACCCAGCCGAGGCCATGGTTGGCCATATTTTCCATGCGACCTCGGCGAACGGCCAACAGCTGCGTAATCGTTCCGAGATGTTCCTCTGGGACGTCAATCGTGACGCGTTCGACAGGCTCATGACGCTTGTCATCAACCATTCGAGTTACGACCTCCGGTTTTCCAACGGTGAGTTCAAAACCTTCGCGCCTCATCGTTTCAATGAGAATTGCGAGTTGCAGCTCGCCACGAGCGAGCACTTCCCACGCATCTGGCCGATCGGTCTGATGAACCCGAAGTGAAACGTTTCCGACGAGCTCTTGGTCGAGGCGGCTCTTTACCAGTCGAGCGGTCAATCGGCTGCCATCGCGCCCGGCTAGCGGAGAGGTGTTGATCCCGATTGTCATCGACAGAGCCGGTTCATCAACCGTGATACGAGGTAACGCGACTGGCTGATCAACATCAGCAAGTGTTTCACCGATCGTGATGTCGTCAATTCCGGCGACGGCAACGAGGTCACCCGCTGAAGCCGATTCGACTGAAACACGCTCAAGGTGCTGCGTTAGGAATAGCTCTGCAACTTTCGCGCGTTCAATAGAGCCATCCGCGCGACACCACGCAACCTGCTGACCACGGCGGATCTCACCCTCAACGACACGACACAGGGCTAGCCGCCCAAGATAAGGACTCGCATCGAGGTTGGTGACCCAGGCTTGCAATGGAGCGCCAGGGGTGAACGCAGGAGCCGGAACGGTCGACAGGATGACGTCAAACAGTGGTGTCAGGTCGTTGCCAGTCTCGTTCGCTACGGAGGTGGCCCATCCGGCACGTCCCGACGAGTAGATAATTGGAAAGTCAAGCTGATCTGCATTGGCATCAAGATCGAGGAACAACTCGTACACCTCGTCGACGACCGCTGAAATACGGGCATCAGGTCGGTCAACCTTGTTGATGACGAGAATGACAGGAAGACGTTGCGCAAGCGCCTTTCGCAAAACGAAGCGCGTTTGCGGCAGCGGTCCTTCGGCAGCGTCAACAAGCAAAATGATGCCGTCAACCATGGTGAGGGCTCTCTCAACTTCACCACCAAAATCGGCGTGCCCCGGGGTGTCAACAATGTTGAGGGTGGTGCCATTCCAAACGAGCGATGTGTTCTTCGCAAGAATGGTGATTCCCTTCTCACGCTCGAGATCCATCGAATCCATCACCCGCTCTGCGACAGCCTCATTCGAACGGAACGCTCCTGATTGCTGGAGCATCGAATCGACGAGGGTCGTCTTCCCGTGGTCTACGTGGGCGACGATGGCAATGTTTCGGAGATCTTCTCTCCTCGAGGTGGGGGGCACAAGGAGAGGACGCTATCGAGTTAGTCGAGCGTTGGGCGTTCACCGTAGCGATCGAGATGGATCGACCGCCGAACGTCCTTGCGCGGGGCGCGCCCAAAGTTTCCCGTCGGATACCCAAGAGGAATGTGTGCGGCAATCTCAAAGCGTGCAGGATCTGCACCGATTACCTCTAGAGCCTCGCTCTGATACACGCGGATGACCGTTGTGAAGGCAGTGCCAAGTCCGAGGCTCCGTGCAGCAATGCAGAAATTCTGCACAGCAGGAAACACACTGCCATCGAGTCGGCCGATATCGACTACACCTTCCTCATCGGTAAATCCCCAAGGGATGATCGGTTGCAAAAACAGAACATGGACTGGAACATCCCCGATCGTTTGGGCGAGATCTTGTGAGGCTTTTCGGGTTCGCTCATAGGTCGCGCGCTCTGCCTCTGAACGAAATACAGGCGTCGGAAGACATCTCTCATATCGATCAAAGGCTTTCTGGTAGACATCCGCAAGAGCACGTCGCACCTCTGGCGACCGGACCACGACATACTGCTGCGGTTGAACATTGCCGCCCGAGGGAGCTTGTTGGGCGGCCTCCAGGCACTGCATGACAAGGTCCTCGGGAACAGGTGCATCGGAGTACCGCCGCATAGCTCTCGTCGTCAATATTGCTTCCATTGCGTCCATGCTGAGCTCCTTTAGATCATCGACGATTCGAATTCAAGACCGAGATGATGTCGGCCAAGGGTTTCAAACAATCGGGGCGCGACCATGATGTGTTGCGGGATGACAGAGAGATTTCTCAAGCAGCGCCCTAACACGCTCGTGTCATACACGGCTGCTCCTCCCGCAAGGCGAAACATCTCATGAGCAACTGCAGAGGCTTCCTCCACGGCGAGTGCTGCTGCTCCACGAATTCGGACGCGCGCAGCAACAGGAACTTTTTCGCCAGCAAGCACCAATTCATAGGCTGCGTCGACACTTCTAAAAAGTTCGCCGCCGGCCGCGTCGAGGCGTGACCGTGAGCGCGCGATTGTTGCTTGCACCGAAGGCTGCTGAGCAAGCAAACGACTCGAAAATTGCGGTGAACGCTCATTTGCAAGACTGACCGATTCCGACCATGCACGTTCCGCAACACCGAGCGCGACTGCTGCAACGCCCGCCCCCAGAATCGAGAAATTTGGGAGCCTCACAACAGGGTCTGACGAGATCGGCGAGGCGCCGATCTGAGGAATAATCCTTCGCTCCGAAACCTCAGCATTTTCAATTGTGAAATCGACTGAGCCAGTTCCGCGCATGCCAACGGTCTGCCACGTGTCGTCCAAGGCCACCTCAGACTTCGGTACGACGACGGTCACACGATCTCCGTCGTCGAGAGAGACCCCAGCAACAATCCAGTCACAGTGGTGCAAACCACTTCCCCACTGCCAACGACCCGACACCACCACCCCGCCGTCGATACGACGACCCGTTCCATTCGGAGCGAACACTCCCCCAACCGCCGTGGCTCCACCGAACGTGGAGGCTGCTGTCTCTTGGTCAAGGAAGCCCGCAAGAAGGCAGGTTGTAGAGGAGATCATCGAACACCAACCGGCCGCACCATCGAGTGCTCCGATTGCACTGATTGCAGCAAGCGCCGCCGAAGGTTGGTGACCCGCTCCGCCGATATCACGCGGCAGCAACAGCGACAGGAAGCCTTCTTTACTGAGGTCTTCAACGGTTGGAGACGAAAGTCTTCGCTGCTCGTCAGCTTCATCGGCGTGGTCACATACGCATGGAGCAACCCGATCGATTGCGTCGAGGAGACTGTCAGTGAGCCAGTCGCTGTACGAAGAGCGTTCCACCTCCAAAGAGTAGATGAGCAACTGGTGCGATCACGCCGTCGGGAACTTCGCGCAAGCGCCACACGGCCGCTACCGTCTCAACGGTGAACGGTTGGAACATCGCAAATATCTTTGAAGACATTGCTGAAGCGATTCCGCAGGCACCTGCACTCGCTCACGGCGATGCCACACTTTCGTGGAGTGAGATGAACAGCCGCGCGAATGGAGTGGCGAAATACCTTCTAGGTGCTGGGCTGATCGAGCAGGACAAGGTCGCGCAGTACCTGTACAACTCTCCTCACTACATGGAAAGCGTATTCGCCTCATTCAAGGCGGGTTTCGCAATCGTCAACACCAACTACAGATACGCAGCAGACGAGTTGGTGTACCTCTGGGATAATGCCGACGTATGTGCGGTCGTCTTCCACGCAACGTTTCTTCCTCAGATTGAAGAGATCAGAGATCGGCTCCCAAAGATTCGTGCTTGGCTCTGGGTGGATGACAATTCGTACCCATGCCCGGAACGGGCAACCGACTACGAGTTGGTCGCAGCGGAATCAACCGACGGCAACGTCGAGGGCCCTTGGGGACGTAGCGGCGACCATCTCATGCTCCTCTACACCGGCGGAACGACCGGCATGCCAAAAGGCGTGATGTGGCGCCAAGACGACCTTGTGGGTGCTCTCGAGTCGAGCAATCGAAACAAACTTCCTGACACGCCGATGCCGGGTGCGGCAGCTGAGCGTCTGTCTGGAGCCGGACCAAAGGGATTGCCTGGGGCACCACTCATGCACGGAACCGGCTTTTTCAATTCGCTTTCAACCATGCTGCTCGGCGGATCAACCACAACACTCACAGGACGTAATTTTGATGTGGAGGAACTGCTCACGACGATTGAGTCGGCAAAGATCAACTCAATCTCAATCGTTGGGGATGCATTTGCGAAACCGATGCTCCGCGCGCTCGACGCAGAACCAAATCGCTGGAATCTTTCGAGCCTTCGGGTCATCATTTCTTCCGGCGTGATGTGGTCGCGTGAAACCAAAGAAGGACTATTGCGTCATAACGACCGGCTCATCATGGTTGACTCCCTTGGATCAAGTGAAGCCATCGGAATGGCAAGCAACGTGTCAACAAAAGATTCCGCTGAGTCTGGTACGGGAAGTTTCTCTCTCGGGCCAAACACTCGTGTCGTTACAGAAGATGGCAGAGATGTGGAACCAGGTTCAGGCGAGCGAGGCCGAGTTGCACTTCGAGGCCGAACGCCAATCGGCTACTACAAAGATGAGGAAAAGTCGGCGGCAACTTTCCAGATCATCGATGGCGTTCGCTATTCAATTCCTGGTGACTGGGCAGAAGT
>JAPOIQ010000299.1 GCA_029978815.1 bacterium | reverse complement strand
GTGTGAGGGCCGCCTCGTTCATGGTCACATCGTGCCATGTCTAGGGTCGAATCCCCCTAGCCTTGCGATCGTGACTTCAACGAATGGTTCTGCAAGCAACGTCGGTTCTCTCCCGCGCGTCGCGTTTTTCGGTCCATTCGGCACCTTCACTGAGCAGGCGCTACGAACCCAAGAGGATCTGGCGGTGGGCGAACTCATCCCTCTGCGGACCGTACCCGATGTTCTCGATGCGGTGAGCTCGGGCGAGGTCGACTGCGGGTTCGTTCCCATCGAAAACTCGACCGAAGGCATGGTCAACTTCACTCTTGATGCGTTGGCGTTCGACCATGATCTCATCGTCACCCGAGAGGTCGTGCTCGACATACACCTTTGTCTTGCGGCACCAGCAGGGACGAAACTCTCAGATGTCACCGATGTGATGTCGATACCTGTCGCAACTGCGCAATGCCACAAGTTCTTGAGGGAGAAACTTCCAACAGCCAATCTGCTGGCGGCGACGTCAACCGCTGGTGCGGCGAAGTCGGTCTCAGAGGAAGCGTCAACCGGCCTTGCTGCGATTGCGCCGCGGGTGGCTGCCGACCTGTACGGCCTTGAATTGCTTGCAGAAGATATTGAAGACGAATCTGGGAATCAGACCCGATTTGTCGTCGTTCAACGTGACGGAGCCTCCGCACCAACAGGGCACGATCGGACTGGTTTGGTGGTGTTCCAGCGCGCTGACGAGCCGGGAAGTTTGATCTCGATTCTTCAAGAATTTGCTGCTCGCCGGATCAACTTGTCCAACCTCATCTCACGGCCGATCCGGCAGGGAGGTCTTGGTTAGTATTGCTTCATCATTCTTGCGGAGGGTCATGTCGGAGATGACCTGATGGCCGACACAATGCGAGCGCTTCACGCCAAACAGGGACTTGTGAAGTGGTTTGGTTCGTGGCCTCGGGCCGATGGTTCAGCAAGCGATGTGCGCGCAACTGCGGATGAACGATGGAAGAACGCCGACGACTGGATCGAATCGATCAGATCGCGCTTGGCGTAATTCTTGTTCAGTCGAAACTGACACTGAGCGGCGAATCAGGATTATCCATCTTTGATTCCCCAGCTTCGATTGCGTCAAGCAAGTGGATTGCAAGGTCAGCGACCTTCACCTGGTCTTCGTCTGCGCCGGCAGCCTTTGCTCCGTCGTCGAGCATGATGTAGCAGAACGGGCATGCCGTCGCGATACGTGTTGCTCCGGTTGAGAGTGCCTCTCGTGCACGTTCGTCGTTGACCTTTGTGCCGATCGACTCTTCCATCCACATTCGGGCGCCACCGGCACCACAACACATTCCCGTTGTGCCGTTTCGAGGCATCTCGACGATCTCAATGCCTTTGATTGCTCCAACGACCTTTCGTGGTGCCATATAGACGTCGTTGTGTCGGCCGAGGTAGCACGAGTCGTGGTAGGTGATGCGCTCTTCGAGGGTTGCTTGAGAAACATCGAGGCGACCATCGGCAATGAGTTCTTCGAGTAGCTGGGTGTGGTGAACCACTTCGTAGTTGCCGCCGAGTTGCGGGTACTCGTTTTGAAGAGTGTTGAAGCAGTGCGGGCACTGAGTGATGATCTTCTTCACACCCATGCCGTCGAGCATTTCAATGTTTGGCATTGCAAGCATTTGGAAGAGGTACTCGTTGCCTGAACGGCGAGCGGAGTCACCGGTGCACATTTCGCTTGGTCCGAGAATTGCAACGTCGATGCCGGCGCGTCGTAACAACTTGGCCATCGACTGGGTGACTTTTTTGTTCTTGTCGTCAAACGACCCTGCACATCCCACCCAGTAGAGGTACTCGGTGGTCAGCGCCGACCCGGGATCGACGATCTCGACTCCGGCGATGTCGTTTGCCCAATCGCCGCGCTCGCCCTGGTTCATTCCCCATGGGTTGCCCTGGTTTTCCATTGCCCGATAGGCATTGCCAAGTTCGGCAGGGAAGTTTGATTCCATGAGCGAGAGGTAACGGCGCATGTCGAGAATTTTGTCGAGGATCTCGATGTTGACCGGGCAGATCTCGTCGCATGCTTTACACGAGGTGCATGACCATATTTCTTCGGCGGTGATTCGTTCAAAGAGGCTGTTTGCGCCGATCTTGATTTCGCCGTCGACACCGAGTGGCGGTGAGACTTGAGGCGAACCTGTTGCCGCCATGACCTCTCCGGTCTTCAGCACAATCTCGCGTGGGTCGAGAGGCTTGCCGGTTGCGTGTGCTGGGCACACGCTGGTGCAACGTCCGCACATGGTGCAGGCGTCGGTATCAAGTAGTTGCTTCCAGGTGAAGTCTTCGACGACTGATGCACCGAAGCTCTCGAGTTCGGTTTCCATCAGATTTGGCATGGGCTTCATCGCACCCTTGGGCCGATCTTTGTCACGCAGGTACATGTTGAGAGGCGACGTGAAGACGTGGCGCAGCATGGTGACAGGAAGGATTGCCAAGAACACGACAAAGCTCACGACGTGTGCGATCCAGCTCCATTGGTGCCAGGTGCTGATCGCTGATGCCG
>JAPOIQ010000275.1 GCA_029978815.1 bacterium | reverse complement strand
TGCCGTGCTTGTCGCCGACGAGCTGGATCTCGACGTGGCGGGGCCAGGTCAGGTAGCGCTCGACGTACACCTCGTCGCGGCCAAAGAATGCTTTTGCTTCACGCTGGGCGCTGGCCATTGCGTCGTCGACCTCATCGGCTGACTCGACCACCTTCATGCCACGACCACCTCCGCCATAAGCGGCCTTAATGCAGACGGGCCAGCCAAATTCGTTGCCGAATGCACGAATGTCGTCTGGGCCTTGAGCGAACTCGGTGGTTCCAGGGACAATCGGTGCGCCACCGCGTTGGGCTGCAATACGAGATGACACTTTGTCACCCATTTCATCGATTGCTTCGGGTGGTGGGCCAATCCACGCAACACCCATTGCAATGATCGCTCGGGCAAAATCTGCGTTCTCTGAGAAGAAGCCATAACCGGGGTGAACGGCGTCGGCGCCACTCTCTTTGATTGCATTGAGAATCGCCTCGGTGTTGAGATAACTCTCTGCGGCGGTCTGGCCTCCAAGTGCAAATGCCTCGTCAGCGAGGCGCACATGGAGCGCATTCCGGTCAAGCTCGGAATACACCGCTACGGTCTTGATACCCATCTCGCGGGCACCGCGAATGACACGGACAGCAATTTCGCCTCGGTTGGCGATGAGAATCTTTTTGAGCACGAATGACAATGTAGGCGAGGTGACACGCGACAACCATCCTCCGAACGAAGTTCCTCTTCAGATTGAGGGGTGGAATGTGTCGCGTCTGACGACAATTGACAGCACGAACGACGAACTCGTCCGACGTTGCCAGGGTGGCTCAATCGCCGACAGAACTGTTCTGTTCGCCGATGTTCAGACAGCAGGTCATGGGAGGCTCGACCGACGGTGGGATGCTCCGCCGGGGGAAAATCTGCTGTTTTCAGTGCTCTTTGCGCCACCAATCAGCGATCCACAGCGACTACAGCATGCGGTTGCCTTGGCAGTCGTTGATGTCGCTCACCTGTTGGGAGTTCACGAAGCAGTGCTGAAGTGGCCCAATGACATCATCGTCAACGATCCGGCGAGCGATAGCGACGGCAGAGCCACTTCGAAACTTGCCGGAATGCTTTCAACGATGACGTCAGACGGGTCGGTCATCGTTGGCACGGGGTGCAATGTGAATTGGGCACCCGATGGGGCAACGTCAATCCTTGCGCAATCGGCAACCCGACACGAGGTGATCGAGGTGCTTCGGCACGTGCTGAGCGCACTCGATGGACTCCTGACGCTCGCCCCAGAACAGCTCGGTGACCTTTACCGATCGAGGGTTGACACCATCGGGCGACGAGTGCGAGTCGAACTTCCCAATGGTGAAAAAGTGGTTGGGCGGGCAACACGACTCGATGCTGACGGTGCGCTCGAAATCGTCGATGAATGCGCAATGACACACCGATTTCACGCCGCGGATGTCGTCCACCTGCGGCCGGAGTGACATCCCGGCGTTCCCTGTCTCGCAAACCGGCTGCTGCCAATTCATGTTGCGCGACCGACAACTACATCGGATGCGTTACAAACGGGGTGCGAGTCACGTGATGTGACCTCGTTGGCGACAGGCCGAGCAGTATCGTTGGCCCGTGCCCAGATGGCTTCTCAAATCGCCGATTCCCACAATGCTGTTGGTGGCACTCGTCGTTGCAATTTCCGCAGTCGTTGGCCTCACACGGGCAACAAACGCTCGAGTTGCCGACGTTGAGCGAGTCGAGGGATTGACTGGGTTGCTCGCCGGTTCGGTTGATGCCGATGGGAATCTGGTGGATGAGAACGGGAACATCCTTGATAACCCGGTCGATCTTCCAACCGAGAATTACCTTCTTGTTGGCTCAGATACGCGAGAAGGCATCAGCGCCGACGATCCTGATTTTGGCGTGATTGGTGATACCGGGGTCGTGAGTGGTCGTCGAGCCGACACGATCATGGTGCTTCGTCGCGAGCGAGACGGTGGTGCCGCAATCGTCAGTCTTCCACGGGATTTATGGCTTGAAATCCCTGGCACCGGTGGCAGCAATCGAATCAACGCTGCGTACAACGGTGGTGCCGAACGACTTGTAGCGACGGTGGTCGAAACCCTCGGCATTCCAGTGCATCACTACGTCGAAGTCAACTTTGTTGGTTTTCGAGACATCGTGAACGAACTCGGAGGAGTCACGATCTGTTTTCCCTATCCGACACGAGATGTAAAAACCGGGCTTGACCAGCCGGCCGGCTGCAATCTGCTCGACGGTCTGCAAGCTCTCGCGTTCGCACGAAGCCGCACGTATCAAGAATTCCGAGAAGGTGAGTGGCGAACAGATCCCACGTCTGACATCGGCCGGACCGAGCGGCAACAGCAGTTCATTTCGGCAGCTGCTGACGGCGCAATTGCTCGCCTCACCGATCAACCCTTCGCTTCGGGCGACCTCATTACCGCTGTCTCGGCGTCCGTCAAGGTCGACGAAACCCTCGACCCATTTCTCGCTGCGGCTGCTCTCAAACAGGCCTACTCAGGGGGCTTCACGCGATACTCGCTGCCGGTGTACGGAGACACCGTCGGTGGTGCATCGGTGCTGCGACTTGGCGGAGGCTCTTCTGAGATACTTGACTACTTCCGTGGGGCGGGCCCGGCTCCTGCCACTGAGTAAGCAGAGCCGGTTAGCCTTCCAAATTGTGAAAGCACTCATTCTCGCCGGTGGTGCAGGCACTCGCCTTCGTCCGATAACGCATACTCGAGCGAAGCAG
>JAPOIQ010000089.1 GCA_029978815.1 bacterium | reverse complement strand
ACTCCGACTGAACGTGGAGTGATCACGCTCCGAGATGACACGGGATGGTTGAACCTTTGGCGTGATGACGAAGTGCTGGTGGATGATGAAGCTGAACACGGTGGCCCATCTTGGGGCGCATCGCAACGCTCATTTGCGGTTTCGCCAGACGGATCACATCTTGCATTCACGCGAAACCTCGGAGGTTTTGGAGAACTCTGTGTTGCATCAATTGACTCTAGGGAGTCAGTGGTGATCGGCAGAGGCGTGCATCATCAAGTGCATTGGGGCCCTGCGGGAATCAGCGCCCTGCGCAGCGGTGCTCGAACCCCCCACCAGCTCGTGATGTACGAACTTGGCGAGGGCGGGTCATTGCTCGCTGAATCAAATTGGAAACGATCAGTACTTGCAACAGGGCCGGTAACCGAATGGTCAGAAGTTGGTCTCACCGAACCATCTCTTGAGATAGCCGACAGTAACGGCGTTCGAATCCCATTTCGGCGGTACGCAGCTGGTCGCGGGAGGTGTCTTGTTCACATTCACGGTGGGCCGACTGATCAATGGCAAGTTGAATTTATGCCCCGTGTTGCGTTCTGGCAGTCGCGCGGATGGGACGTCATCATTCCGGATCCACGTGGCTCAACTGGTCACGGCCGCTCATTTGCACAGTCGATACGCGGCGGCTGGGGTCGATACGACGTTGATGATGTCGCCGCAGTTATCTCGCAGTGTCACCAGAACGGATGGTCGTCACCGTCGTCAACCGTTGTGATGGGGTCGTCCTCAGGAGGCATGGCCGCACTAGGGGTAATGATCGACTACCCAGAAGTCATTTCAGGAGGCATCGCTCTGTACCCGGTTAGTGATGCAGAGGCATTGGCTGGTGCGACTCATCGATTTGAAGCTCACTACAACGATTCGTTGATCGGGCCGGTTGGAGACCCCCGCTATGCCGAACGGTCAATGGTCGGTAGAGCATCTGCGATACAGCGACCACTTCTTCTCATGCACGGTACCGACGACCCGGTCGTGTCGGTAGAACAGAGCCGAGTGCTTCAGGAGACGTTGATAGACCAAGGCGTCGCAGTTGAGTACGTGGAGTTTGAGGGTGCGGGGCATGGTTTCCGGCAACCCGAACATCGACAACGAGAATTTGAGCTCATCGAATCTTTTCTCAACTCATTCCTCCCTGAGTGAAAATTGCATAGTCCGCCGACCAGATAAGGTCAACGCGTGACCGATCAGCAAGAGTTTGATGCGAATAGCGATGACGCTGTCAACGTCTTTTATGACTTGACGGTATGGGATGCTGATCAGCGAAGCGCCCTTGTCGAATCACTTGCCGCGGCCTCAATTCCTCATGCGTGGCGCGAGAACGAACTAGTTATTCCAGAGGATGCTGAAGATGCAACCGATGACATTTTTGAGCGGTTGGAGCGAGAAATCGGGCCGTTTCCGGTTCCGCTCGATGATGATGAGGAAACGATTGAATTTCAGCTCGAAGAATGGTCTCTATCAGAGCTGGGTGTTCTGAACGAACAGCTCATCGCCGGAGAGATACCCCATCGTTGGGAAGGTGACTCCCTGTTCGTGGCAAGTGATGCTGGAGACGATGTTGACGAGTTGCTTGATGCAATCGAATCTGGCGACCTCGCCGTTCTTGATAGTTCTGCTCCCGATGGGGCTCTGAACACGCTCTTCTCGATTGGTGACAATCTCGCCCGATCGGTCGATGATGCAACGGCGCGAATGCAACTCTTCGATCTTGTGCCACAACTCTCAGAAACGTCCCCTCCCTACGGAGTGGCTCGCAATACGTGGCTAGCGGTCTTCTCTGCGGTACAGCAACTCGCAGGTTCGTTTACCGAAGAGCCGTTTGATCCTGAACATATCTCGATCGCGGCTCGTGAGGTCCGAGACCTCTGTCGTCCTTGGGTGTGAGTTCGGGGCACAAAACGACGGAGCACAAAACGACGGAGCACAAAACGACGTAGTCGATGAGCCTCGCTACGCTCATCTTCATGTTGCTCGCAGAACTGGAAATCTTCCATTCTCGGCAGGCCCAGCCCACACGTCGAGTGGCGCTCGGCAATATCGTCCTTCCCGTCGAGCCTGCTCCAGGGCTTGGAGGAATCCTCCTCGGAGCCGTTATCGCGAAACACGCCCGCGAACTCAGTAGCGATGACCACATCGGCCTTAAACACCTCATCCGTGATGTTGGCGACGGCCGCCGAATTCTGCAGCCACGGATGCGTAATCGCTACCAAGTCGATCGACACGGTCTCGCATCGAGCACACACCGACTCATCGGCGAGGGTGACGAAATGTCATTCGAATTTGCTGATCGTGGAGGAGACCTCGCGCAAGTGCTGGGGGCGATCTACGCAGTTGAGCGCATCGACCAGCAACATCGAGGGCCGATTGCGGAGGTTCTGACGAACGCCCTGCGTTGGAAAGGACCGATTGGTCCTGCAATGGTGGCTTTTTTGGCTGGGGCGCAAAGTTCGTCGCTTGCTGCTCTCGCTGATCCGAGGGCGTGGGCCTTGGAACGTCTCGGATTTCCAGAATCAGAGAAAGAACCGTCTTCAAGAGAAGTTTCTCGTCGGTATCGACAGCAGATGAGGAACGTGCATCCAGATCACGGGGCAGCGCATGAAGGGGCAAGTGCGGCTATTCGAGAATTAGCGGAGGCCAGACGCATCCTTACGAAAACCTGAACTGGCAGTGCTACCCGATCACTCATCAGAACTGATGTCTTCGAGTTCTCGCTGGGCTGTTTCAGGAAGTCCGGTAAGGACGAGGACCACCGCAATGAGTTGGCCAACCATGAGCACGCCCATCACCGACCGGTAGTCCCAGCCTTGATCAAGTAGGGCTCCGGCGCCGAGCAGACCGCCAATCCCACCGAGAAGTGCTGCGACAGTCAAGAGGCCTGCAGCCCGACTTCTATTACCGGTCGGGAACAGTTCGGCGCGATAGACGGCGAGCGCCGGGTACGCAACACCTCCGAGTAACCCACCTCCAAATGCAGTGATCCACATCGGGGCTCCTCCGATACTGAACGATGCGACAATCAGTAACGCAGCGAATGGCAGTGAAAGCGCGATGAGACGTCGACGGCCCCTCCGATCAGCAGCACGCCCACCGATGATGAGTCCGAGTGCCGCAGGCGTCGCGGTGGCAAGACTGAACAGGGCAATAGCCGAGCCAGAAAGGTGCCGGACTTCGCTGAGATAGCGGTTTTGAAAGAAACTTGCCGGGGCGACGAGGAGATTGACCCCAACGAGAATCGCAGCAAGAGTGAAGAACCTTCGGCGGTGAAGCGGAATATGTTCAGCGTGTGGCTGGGTAAACCGCTTCGATTCGGGTAATCGCCGAGCGATGTCGACCGCAATCACGAGCCAGACAAGAGTGATGGCGAAAACCCACCGCCATCCCGATGGGCTGATATCGGTGAGGGGCAGTGCCGTAACGGCAACTCCTGCTCCTAGACCACTCGCCATCGCCATAATTCCGACGGCGTAGGCGCGTGAGCCTCGCGGCATCTCCTCGGCCGCGATGACAGCGATGAGGAAGTCGAGGGCAAGACCCAACGGTCGGCCGATGCTTTGGGTTGCAACAAGTAGCGGAAAGTTTGGAGCGAGGGCGCCAGTGGCAGTAACGATCGGTGCTGCCCACGCCATGGCAACGACAACTTTTCGACGCCCGACGCGGTCGCCCGCAATTGCTAGTGGAATGGTGATGAGAATGCCTGCACGAACGAGCGCTCCAGCAATTCCGACGCCGGTGTTGCCAACACCGAAATCATCCGCAGCAAAGGTGACGGTTTGGGTAAAGACCGTGTTGGTAAACGCCGAACTCATTGCGGCTGCCGCAAGCAGTCCGAGGATCATGACTTGACGAGCGTTCAGGCGATCGGGTGGAGCCCACCACGGAACCTTCCCGATGGGTGAACTGGTTGCCGGGTTGGCCGAGCCAGAACGTCGCACGAAGCGAAGAATGGGGAGTGCGAATACCCAGCCAAACCATGGGATGTCGATTCGATAGGAGGTGTGTTCGGTGATGGTGTCGTCGGTCATGGTGACACGACGCTCCCAAAGCGAAAACGGTCCCTCGGCTATAGAAAATGTGTGGTTCCCATCGTCATCAATGGTTGGCGGGGCCTCTTGCAGAACATCATTTCTTGAAGCGGTGAGCACTTCGCGGGTGTGTGGGTTATGTGCCCACGACCGTGTCACTGTTTGAGTGCCCCGAGTTACCGTCACGGCGGGAGCATACTGTTGCAGTGCCACATGACAGGACGGATATGACGGGAGGCGAAGCTGAACCCGTCATCCGCATCGACCACGACGGCCCGCTTGAGGGCGAAGTCCGTGTACCCGGCGCAAAGAACTCGGTGTTGAAACTCATGGCGGCGACGGTTCTCGCTGATGGCGAATTTACGTTGACCAATGTGCCGGGAATCATTGATGTCGACATCATGTCGCAACTACTTCGATCGATCGGTTCTACCGTTGAATCAGCGGGCGACGGTTCGCTCGTCATCCGCCACGAAGGAGAGTTGTCAACGGAGGTGTCCGCTGAACTCGCCGGTCGATTGCGGGCATCAATCAATTTGTTAGGGCCACTCGTTGCCCGATTCGGCAACATCCAGATTGCTCTTCCCGGTGGGGATGACTTTGGATTGCGGCCAATCGATATGCACATTTCGGGTCTCGAGGCGATGGGGGCAACCTGTCGATTCGATGCTGGAATCCTCACGGTGAACGCTCCTCGTCTTCGGGGAGCAGATATTCGCTTTTCATTTCCGAGTGTTGGAGCGACAGAAAATCTCGTTTCTGCAGCGGTGTTTGCTGATGGTGTTACGACCATCTATGGCGCAGCGCGAGAACCCGAGGTAGCGGACCTCTGCAACTTTCTTGTTGCAATGGGAGCACAAATCGAGGGAATAGGAGAATCAACCCTTCGGATTACCGGCGTTTCCCGCGGCGGTTTGCATTCTGCTTCGCATCGCGTGGTTCCAGACCGAATTCAGGCAGCGACATACATTGCATCGGTCGCTGTTGCTGGCGGTGAGGTTGACATGGTTGATGCCCAACGCAATGACATGCAGATGTTTTTGCGTCGCTGCAGTGAGATGGGCCTCACCTTCTCTGATCTCGATGGCGGTGGCCTCCGGGTCGCAGCTTCGAAGCGGCTTGCCGCCGTTGACGTACAAACGCTGCCGTACCCGGGGGTTGCAACCGACTACAAACCGTTAGTCATTGCGATGCTCTCGGTTGCTGACGGGTCTGCGGTTGTGACCGAGAATCTCTACCCCGGCCGATTTAAGTACGTCGATGAATTACAGGCGCTCGGAGCGAAGATCAGGATGCATGAGCATCACGCCGAGATAAGAGGGGTACCTCGGCTGCAGGGTGCCTCGGTCACGGCGCATGATATTCGAGCTGGCGCAGCGCTTGTCGTTGCGGGACTTGCTGCGGATGGCATCACAACAATTAGCGGAGTTGGCCACATCGATCGCGGATACGACGATCTCGTTGGGCGATTACGCGATATCGGTGCTGGAATCAGACGAGATTGAGGGTTCTGACATCGACTGCACTTTTGCAGCGGCTCGCTCAACCCGGCGTTTCACAACAGCAAGCAAACCGACGATGATCACGATCGGAACGGCGATCAAGAGAAGTTCGTCCCAACCGCCTTGGTGGGCCAACACGTTCATGGCTATTTCCTCACGGGCGATCACGGTTTGAGCGTAGGTGATGTCACCGATGTTCACATCGCACGAGGGGAGTATT